>NZ_JBBNAM010000168.1:0-1425 GCF_037994425.1 Phyllobacterium sp. | reverse complement strand
GACTGAGTTCCCTTACCTGCCCCCGGTGGTCCGAGAAGTATTAATCTCATCTGTTGCGTTTCCCCCCACGGAGCTTCGACTTCTTGATCAGCCCTTCATACTGATGCGCAATCAGGTGACCCTGGATTTGTGCAACTGTATCGAGCGTCACGCTCACGACAATCAACAGCGACGTACCGCCGAGATAGAAAGGAACACCCGCCCACGAAATCAGGAACTCTGGCAGCATGCAGATGATGACAAGATAGATAGCGCCAAGAACCGTGATACGCGTCAGGACGTAATCGATATATTCAGCCGTACGCTCGCCGGGGCGAATGCCGGGAATGAAGCCGGAGTGCTTCTTCAACTGATCAGCTGTGTCCTTCGGATTGAACACGAGCGCCGTGTAGAAGAAGGCGAAGAAGACGATCATGGCTGCATAGAGAGCCATGTACATCGGCTGGCCGTGGCCGAGCGACGACAGCACGGTCGTTGCCCACGCCGGCAGATTGTGGCTCTGAGCGAAGCCGGCGATCGTTGCAGGCAGAAGCAGTAGCGACGAAGCGAAGATCGGCGGAATGACGCCCGCGGTATTGAGCTTCAGCGGCAGATGCGACGTGTCGCCCTGGAACATACGGTTGCCGACCTGACGCTTCGGATACTGGATCAGCAGGCGCCGCTGCGCACGCTCCACGAAGACGATGATGCCAATGACCGCAATGGTAAGAACGATGATGGCAAGGATGACGGACGTCGAAAGAGCGCCGGTGCGGCCGAGTTCCAGCGTTCCGGAGATTGCCTGCGGCAGATTAGCGACGATGCCCGAGAAAATGATGAGCGAAATGCCGTTGCCGATACCGCGGGCGGTGATCTGTTCGCCCAGCCACATCAGGAACATGGTGCCGCCAACAAGCGTGATAACAGTCGAGAACAGGAAGAACGGACCCGGGTTGGTCACGATCCCCTGGCTGCCCTGCAGCCCAACCGCGATCGCATACGCCTGTACCGTCGCCAGAAGTACGGTGCCGTAGCGGGTATACTGATTAATGACCTTGCGGCCTTGCTCGCCATCCTTCTTCAGCTGTTCCAGCGCCGGTACGACCGACGTCATAAGCTGCACAATGATCGAAGCGGAAATGTAAGGCATGATGCCAAGTGCAAAGATCGCCATACGCGCAACGGCGCCACCGGCGAACATGTTGAACATCCCGAGGATGCCCTGTGCCTGGTGATTGAATGCCTGTGCGTAAGCGGCAAGATTGATGCCTGGCAGTGGAATGTAGGTACCGAGGCGATAGACCAGCAGTGCGCCAAGAGTAAACCAAATGCGCTTCTTGAGCTCTTCAGCCTTCGAGAAAGCAGAGAAATTAAGATTTGACGCGAGCTGTTCTGCGGCTGAAGCCATTATAGTCTCCGGTCTGTGCCCGTCAGGGCCTCGCCACC
>NZ_JBBNAM010000167.1:0-66735 GCF_037994425.1 Phyllobacterium sp. | reverse complement strand
GACTGAGTTCGACCGGATACCCGACGTCGTCCGACAAGCCGAGGACGACCATGGGCCGGTCGATGTGCTGATCAACAATGCCGGCTACGGTCACGAGGGGATCCTCGAGGAATCGCCGCTCGAGGAGATGCGGCGTCAGTTCGACGTGAACGTCTTCGGCGCCGTTGCGGTCGCCAAGGCCTTCCTGCCGCGGTTCCGTGAAAGGCGCAGCGGGTTCATCGTGAACGTGACCTCGATGGGCGGAATGATCACCATGCCCGGCATCGCCTATTACTGCGGCAGCAAATTCGCCCTTCAGGGCATTTCGGAAGTCATGCGTGCGGAGATGGCGCCGTTCGGCGTCCGTGTGACGGCCCTGTGCCCCGGCTCCTTCCGGACTGATTGGGCGGGACGCTCGATGATCAGAACGGGGCGGTCGATCCCTGACTATGACACGCTGTTCGATCCCATCCGGCAGGCGCGGGAGGCCAAGAGCGGCAAGCAGCTCGGCGATCCCGACAAGCTTGCGGCAACTGTCCTGAGCTTGATCGAGTCCGACAGCCCTCCGCCTCAACTCCTGCTCGGCAGCGATGCCTTCAGGCTCGTGTCGGACAGGATCGAAGGTCTGAAGCAGGAGATCGAAGGATGGAAATCCGTTACCGTTTTTACTGATGGCTGACTGCGTTGGCATCGCGTCACCAGAGCGCGCGGTGCCTATCACGGAACGGTGTGCTACCGCACAACGTCGCATTACTTGACAGACTACCTATCAGAAGGTAGACGCGTGGTATGAGCAATCTTTCGACGACCTCCGACGAAATCCTGACCTCCGCGCAAAAGCTAATCACGGCCGGCGGCTACAATGGATTCAGCTATGCCGACATTGCGGCTGTGGTCGGAATTCGCAAGGCCAGCATCCATCACCACTTCCCGAGCAAGGTGGATCTGGTGCGTACGCTTGTGCAGCGTTACCGCGGGGACGCTGAAAGCGGCTTGGCCATCCTGGAGCACCATGTGCCGGAACCTCTCGACCTCATTCAAGCTTACGCGGATTATTGGGCGAAGTGCATCGAAGATGAAAGCATCCCCTTCTGCGTGTGCGCGCTGCTGGCCAGCGAACTTCCGGCGCTTCCAACGGAAGTAGCCGTGGAGGTGCGAGCATTCTTCGAGTCTCTGTCGGCCTGGCTGACGTCAGTCATGGGGCGCGGCCAACAGCAAGGCTCTCTCAAGATTTCCGGCGCGACGCGGGTGGAGGCAGAGGCGTTCATGGCGACCGTTCACGGCGCAATGCTTTCGGCTCGGGCATACGGAAGGCCTGCCGTCTTCGGAACCATTCTCGGCCCAACCCTGCAGAGGCTGAAGCCGGAATGATTCTGTTACAGGGCGGCTAAGCGGCGCGCCGCCTCCTCAACAGCACCGGCAATTGCGTCGCACGAAACTACCAATTAGTAGGTAGACCCCGCTCGAAAGGAACATCCTATGAATCGTCATCGCAGCGAACTTGCGCCGCAGGACCAGGACAAGCGGCTCAAGCTGTATTACTTCGCCCGTGCGGCTTTTTCCGTTGTCTGGGTTGTGGCGGCGTTGCTTGTCGGCCGGCAGTCGCCGTCCGTCGCGGCCACCCTGCTTATCGTCTATCCGGTCTGGGATGCCGCCGCTAACTATGTCGATGCTTCCCGCAGCGGCGGGCTTGCCGCCAATCGTACGCAGTCATTCAACGTCGCCGTCAGCCTGGTGGTCGCCCTTGCAGTCGTCATCGCGCTTACGATGAATATGAATTGGGTTCTCGGCGCCTTTGGCGTGTGGGCGATCCTCTCCGGCCTCCTACAACTCGGAACCGCAATCCGACGGTGGAAAACGAGCGGAGGCCAATGGGCAATGATCCTGAGCGGAGGCCAATCGGCTGTCGCCGGCACATTCTTCATCGTGCAAGCGCAGTTGCCTGCACCGCCCTCGATCGCTGATATTGCAGGCTACGCTGGCGTCGGCGCCCTTTACTTTCTCGTCTCAGCCGTTTGGCTGACCGTCTCGGAAGCGCGACGCCGGAAAACGGCATCCGTCGAAGCATGATCCGGTGCTGATCGCCGGACTGTAGAGTCACCGAAGGCCGCGATTGCGACGGTTGCAGTCGCGGTCCGAGATCACCCGAGATCAAAGGAGATGAGCATCATGGCGCTCCTTCTCCTTCCGCGCCGACATGGCCGTCTGGCGCGACACAACCAATCTCGACAAGGATAGCAGCGGTTCTTCCATTATCATTATGTATGTGACCTACGCCGGCAATGGCGACACGCCATTTGGCCATTATGAGGGCGCGAAGCGGCCGAGAGGACGCCTGGCGGCGTCGACCCAAAGCGACCGTTTTCGTTGGCACCAACACATCAATCAAGCGACGTGAGTTGTCTCGGCGCGCAGTGACGTCGCTGGCAGCAACCGGCCGCTCTCGACCTTGCTTGTTATCTCCGCAGGCGAAGCGCATCGACAACGACCGCAAACGCGGGCGAGGGATGCCGACGATTCGGATAGTAGAGATGATATCCTGCAAAGGGAGAGCACCAGTCTTCCAAAACTCGGACGAGCGTGCCCTCCGCCAAATTGTCCTTGACCTGATCTTCGGGCATGTAGGCGAGGCCTAGTCCTCGAAGTGCAGCCTCGCGTCTCATTGCGAGATTGTTGAAAACGAGTTGGCCCTCGACGCGGACTCGCACCTCACGACCGTCCTTCTCGAACTCCCAGGCGAAGATGTTGTCATGGGTGGGCAGGCGCATGTTGATGCAGTTGTGAGTGGTCAGCTCCTGGGGTGTCTCCGGCCTGGGATTGTGCCCAAGGTACGCAGGCGACGCCACGACAGCCATGCGCACATCCGGGCCGATCGGAACCGCGATCATGTCTTTGGCGACCTGTTCGCCGAGCCGAACGCCGGCGTCGAAGCGCTCAGCGACAATATCGGTCAGTCCGTAGTCGACGATGATCTCGACAGTCACGTCTGGGTTGTCCGGAAGAAAGCGCTCCAGGGCAGGTGCAAGAACCGAAATCGCCGCATGTTCACCCGCCGTGATGCGGACAGTGCCGGTCGGGCGGTCCCGCATCTCTCTCAATGCTGCAAGTTCGGACTGGATCTCCTCGAAACGCGGCCCAGCGGTCTGTAGAAGCCGTTCTCCCGAAGCGGTAGGGGAAACGCGCCGCGTCGTCCTTGTTAACAACCTCATTCCCAGCCGCTCTTCGAGGCTACGGATTGTCTGACTGAGCGCCGATTGTGAGACGCCGAGCTTCACCGCCGCTTTGGTGAAGCTCTGCTCGCGGGCAACGGTGACGAACGCCGCAAGATCGTTGTAGTTTTCGCTGGCCATTCATTAGTCCTGCTAATAGGGAGATGCGGATTATAGCATCTAATCGCAGGGATCGGCGAGGGCTATATTCGACGCTGTGAACGACACCGCGCCTCGAAAGGATTTCCAATGGCAGATCAAAAGAACTTGACTATGGGCCGTCGCAGCTTTTTAGGTGCTGCGGGGTCGCTTGCAGCGGCACCGCTCGTTGAAGCTAGCTTTTCTCCGGCAGCCGCGCAGTCGCCGTCGCCCAATAGCGCGCTTGGGCGACGAAAGCTCGGATCGCTGGAGGTTTCCAGCGTGGGGATCGGCGTGCAGAACATGAGCCGGACCTACCAGACGACCATTCCCAGCCGCCCTGAGATGATCGCCATCATCCGGGCGGCGCATGATCGCGGCGTCACCTTTTACGATGCTGCGGAAGCCTATGGACCGCATGAGGTCGAGCGAATCCTTGGGGAGGGCGTGCAGCCATTCTGGGAGAAGGTCGTCATCGCCTCGAAGTTTGGCTGGAACATCGATCTGGAGACCGGCAAGCGGCTGCCGGGCCTCAACAGCCGACCCGATCATATCAAGCTTGCCGTCGAGGGCATGCTGAAGCGCCTGCGTACCGACCGCATCGATCTCCTCTATCAGCACCGCGTCGACCCGCAGGTTCCGATCGAAGACGTCGCAGGCGCGGTCAAGAATCTAGTCGCGCAAGGAAAGGTCCTGCACTGGGGGCTGTCCGAGATGGGTCTCAAGACCGCGCGCCGCGCCCATGCCGAATTGCCGCTCACGGCGATCCAGAGCGAGTACCTATGTTGTGGCGGGGCCCGGAGGACGCCGTCCTTCCGCTCTGCGAGGAACTCGGCATCGGATTCGTTCCCTGGAGCCCTCTGGGTGTTGGCTTCTTGACAGGCGCCATCGACGAACGCACGAGGTTCGCCGAGGGCGACATCCGCGGCGTCGAGACACGGTTCTCGCCAGAGAACCTGCCGAACAATCTTGCCTTGGTCGCGTTGGTGAAGGCTTGGGCCGAACGCAAGGGAGCGACGCCCGCCCAGATCGCGCTCGCGTGGCTGATGGCTCAGAAGCCATGGATTGTGCCTATCCCCGGCACCACGCAGATGGCTCACATGCTGGACAACATCGGCGCGCCCTCCATCACGTTCGACCCCGCCGAGATCGCGGAACTGAACAAAGCCGTCGCGGGCATCCTGGTAAACGGGGCGCGGCTCCCCGATCAAGTACTGGTCTTCTCCGGCGTGGAAGCACCCTGATCGGATTTATCCACGCAAAAAGATCAGCACGCTACGAAAGGAATGACGATGACAACCTGGCTGATCACGGGCTGCTCCACCGGGCTGGGCAGAAGCCTGGCCGAAGCGGTTCTCGATGCAGGGCACAACGCAGTTGTCACGGCACGAGACGTCGCAAGGGTGCAGGATCTCGCCGCGGCGTTTCCCGATACGGCTGTCGCAGCCGCACTCGATGTGTCGGACAAGGAGCAGGTGGCAGAGGTCGTTTCCCAGGCCGAGCGGCGCTTCGGCTCCGTCGACGTCCTGGTGAACAACGCGGACTACGGCTACCGCGCAGCGGTGGAGGAGGGCGACGACAAGGAGGTCGCGGATTTGTTCGCCACCAACTTCTTCGGCACGGTCGCAATGATCAAGGCTGTCCTTCCTGGAATGCGGTCGCGCCCCAGCGGCACCATCCTCAATTTATCTTCGATCGCAGGCCGTCTGGCGGCGCCCGGCTCGGGCTATTACTCAGCGTCTAAGTTCGCCGTTGGCGGCATGTCCGACGCTCTGCGCAAGGAACTCGCACCGCTTGGCATCCGCGTCACGATCATCGAGCCTGGAGCGTTCAGGACCGACTTCGCAGGGCGTTCGCTGCAGCAGGCGAAGACGAAGATCGACGACTACGCCATGACGGCCGGTCCGCGTCGGAAGGAGAACGACAAGACTCACGGCACCCAGCCGGGCGATCCAAAACGGGCTGCGGCAGCGCTTCTCGACCTGGTTGCCAGATCGGAGCTGCCGGCCCGCCTGCTGCTAGGCAGTGACGCCATAAAGATCGTCGGCGGCGAAGTCGACAACCAGCGGCGAGAGATCGACGCATGGAAAGACCTCAGCGCCAGCTCGGACTTCAAGTCCGGCGAATGACGTCGCAAATAACCGAAGGAAACGACAATGCAAAAACGTAAGCTTGGTAAATCCGGCCTTGAAGTATCGGCTCTGGGACTTGGATGCATGGGCATGACTGGCGTCTACGGCACGGGCGGAGACAAGAGCGAAATGATCAAGCTCCTCCGCGACGTCCACGCGCGCGGCATCACGCACTTCGACACGGCGGAGGCCTATGGTCCGTTCGCCAACGAATCCCTTCTAGGGGAAGGGTTGCAGCCGATCCGCGACCAGGTGACGATCGCGACCAAGTTCGGCTTCGACATCGATTTGGAGACCGGAGCGAGGACCGGGGGGACGAACAGCCGACCCGAGCACATCAAGGCCGTTGCCGACGCCGCACTCAAGCGGCTGAAGACGGACCGCATCGATCTGTTCTACCAGCACCGCGTCGACCAGAGCGTTCCGATCGAGGACGTGGCAGGCGCCGTGAAGGATCTGATCGCCGACGGCAAGGTGAAGCACTTCGGCCTTTCGGAGGCCGGCGTCCAGACCATCCGGCGCGCCCATTCCGTCCAGCCCGTCACCGCCGTCCAGAGCGAGTACTCGCTGTTCTGGCGCGGGCCGGAAAAGGAACTGCTGCCAGTGCTCGAAGAGCTCGGCATCGGCTTCGTGCCCTTCAGCCCGCTCGGGGCCGGGTTCCTGACCGGCAAGATCGATGAGAACACCAAATTCGCCGAAGGCGACTTCCGCAATATGGTGCCGCGTTTCTCGGTCGAAGCCCGCAAAGCGAACCTAGAACTGGTTTCTGTCATCAAGGCGATCGCCGACCGCATGCAGGCGACCCCGGCACAAGTCGCCCTTGCATGGCTGCTTGCACAGAAGCCGTGGATCGTCCCCATTCCAGGCACGACGAAGCTCCATCGTCTTGAGGAGAACATCGTCGGCGCGGAACTCCCACTGACGGCTGAAGACCTGACAGAGATCGACCGCGAAGCGTCCAAGATCGAGGTGCAAGGTGAGCGTCTCCCGGAAGCCGTTCTGAAGATGACAGGGCACTAGCGGCCACGATCCACCTGCTCGCTCGAGGGACGGGCCGCGCCCGGTCGGCTGTCCCTTGAGACGATTCTATCGACATCGACGAGGCCCAATATGAAGAAGATCGCAGCCACCATCGCCATGACCACACTGACAGCCACTGCTGCCGAAGCTGAGGGAACGCGCCCGCGGGTCGCGCCGCCGGCCGCGTACGAGGTCGCGCCCGGTCTCGGTCACTTCACGGACGACGTTCTTTTCGGTGAGGTCTGGGAGCGAAAGGAACTCACTCCTCGCGACCGCAGCCTTGTCACGGTCGCCACGCTGGTCTCTACAGGCAAAGCCGCACAGACCGGCAGCCATATCCGACGCGCCCTTGATAACGGCGTGAGGCCGGAAGAGATCGGCGAGCTCATCACCCACATTGCCTTCTACTCGGGCTGGCCGAACGCCATGTCCGCCGTGACCGAGACGCAGAAGATCTTCGAGGAGCGAGGCATCAGCCCCATCTCCAGCAGCGACGCCGCGCGGATCGACTTCGACGCCGCGGCGGAGGCGGCAAGGACGGCGACCGTCGACACGAACGTCGCGCCGACGGCGTCCGCGCTGGCAGATCTCACAAACCGCGTACTCTTCGGCGACCTCTGGCAGCGTCCGGATCTGTCCGCTCGTGACCGCAGCCTGGTCACCATGGCGGCTCTGGTCGCCATCGGACAGCCCGAACAGCTCCCGTTCCACGCCAATCGAGCCATGGACGACGGTCTGACGCGCGCGCAGGCTTCGGAAGTCGTGACCCACGTCGCATTCTACGCAGGTTGGCCGCGGGCGATGTCGGCCGTCCCTGTCCTCAGGAAGGTCTTCGAGTCTCGCGAAGTGCCTCAGGTCGCTACATCTACGGCCGACGTCAAGATCACGCGAGCTGGCGCGGGCAGAGCGGCGGCACCGAAGCAGTACTTTACTGGAACGGTTGAGACGTCGGGGTTCTATCGGGGGGACGCGCCTGCTCGGATCGGTGGTGCGACCGTCTCGTTCTCGGCAGGAGCACGGACAGCGTGGCACACCCATCCCCTTGGCCAGACGCTCTTCATCGTGTCGGGGCGAGCGCTCGTTCAAAGGGAGGGCGGCCCCGTCGAACACGTCGGTCCCGGAGACGTCGTCTGGATACCTCCTCTGATCCGGCATTGGCATGGCGCTTCCGCCAGCGAGGGGATGACGCATTTCGCAGTCGCCGAAGCCCTCGACGGAAACTCCGTGACGTGGATGGAGAAGGTTTCCGACGAGGACTACGCCGCACGCCCGACCGAAGACTGACCTGAACGTCGCCATGGAGATCCGAATGCTTCGACGCCAATTCCTTCAGACGCTTCCGGTCGTAGCAGCGGCCGTATCGTCAGGCCTCAGCGACGCCTCATCGCAAGCGGCTGGGCCTGGGACAACACTGGTTGCCTACTTCTCGCGTACGGGAAACACGCGTGTGATCGCCAACCAGATCCGAAGAGCGAAAGATGCCGCTTTATTTGAGATCAACCCCGCCGCTCCGTATCCGGAGGATTACGAGGAGACGGTGGCGCAAGCCAGTCGCGAGACAGCGGCCGGCCATCTCCCGACTCTTGCGGCGACGGTCCCGGACATAGGACGGTACGACGCGATCTATCTCGGGTTTCCGATCTGGGGGATGACGGCGCCGCCAGTGATACGGTCGTTCGTTCAGGCCCACGACCTGTCGGGCAAGACGGTGTATCCTTTCATCACCCACGGAGGATATGGGCTTGGCAACAGCATCGATATCCTCAATTCTCTGGCACGTGGCGCCGAATTGAAGCCAGCCTTCTCTATGCAGGCGGATCAGGAACGGAGAACGCTCGAGCAGGTCAGGGGCTGGTTGCGTGGCTAGGTGGAGCTGATGGCGGCAGCGGTTCAGAACGTAGTGAAGATCCGTCCGGCAACTCCGGCTGACGTCGAGGTTGTCGGACAATGGGGAGCGGACCTTGTCGCGCTCCACCACGAGTTCGATGCCGAGCGTTTCGTCCCGGCCGGGGCAGCCACCCCGGCGAAGTACGCTACTTTCATCGAAAGTCAGCTTCGGCGACTAGAGGTAGTCATACTCGTCGCCGAAGACGAGAAATCTCTAGTGGGCTACATCTACGCGGCATACGAGGGCAGCGACTACATGTCCTTGCGAGGACCTGCTGGCGTGATGCACGATATCTTCGTGGACCCGGCTCACCGCGGCCAGGGCGTCGGCAGATCGCTTCTTGAGGCGGCTATCCAAGAGCTGACCGTTAGAGGCGCACGCCTGTTCGTGCTGTCGACCGCATACCGCAATCACGCTGCGCAGAAGCTCTTCGCGGGAGTTGGTTTCCGCCCTACCATGATCGAGATGACATATGAGCGGGATCAAAGCCGTCCGGAATGAACCGGCGCTGGGTCAATTTCTGATCCTCACCGACCAGATTGATTCATACGACTAATGAGCGCGGTTTCAACGATATTAGCACGTGCGCTCATTGTCGTTTAACAACGCTGTGGCAGGAATCAGCGCAATCAGTTGGAGGGGTCGATGAAATCTTCTACCAAGGTTCTAACATGTGCACTTTCGCCTGCTGCATTTCCGGCGCTGTCACAGGATGTCCCCTATCGGGCGTCGCCTAGCTTCTATGCCGGCCAGCGTGTCCCTGGTACGGTCACGTGCAGACGACGGTTTCCCTATCTGTGCCTGTTGACGCCGGTCAGGAAACCGGCGAGCAGATCAAGGCGGCTCAGAAGGGGATTTACTCATCGCGGGCGGGCAATGTGATCTCATTCTGCAGCCACGGCCGAGAGTTGCGAGATCACCGACTTGACCAGCAGCGCGGATCTCAATCGTGGTTCGCGCAACGACATCGTTGTGCGCGGCACCGTCACGATGGCGGTGAAACTCAAGGATGCCACATAGAAGCCCTAGCCATTCGCAAGACCGGACGGTGCGTTTGATGGATACCAAAATGGCCGCTTATGGGGCGCAAAGATGCCGTCATATCAAAACCAAGGCAATGTCTGCTTTCGGGCAGATGTAAGGTCCGCTTCACCGACCGATAGGGGGCGCGAAGCCGCTCGATCGCAATGTACTGATGGAGACATTTGCGCCGAGACGTGCGGCCCCACTGTGTGCGGGGCCGCACGCTGTCAAATCTCGGTATGCTCCGCTAATTCCAGCGCATCCTCAATGTCCACCCCCAGATACCTGACCGTGTTTTCGATCTTGGTGTGGCCCAACAGGATTTGAATCGCGCGAAGATTGCCTGTCGCCTTGTAGATCATAGCGGCCTTGGTGCGCCGAAGCGAGTGCGTGCCGTAGTCTTCGCGTCGCAGCCCTATTGCGGTCACCCATTCATCCACCAATCTGGCATATTGGCGGGTGCTTAGATGATCGGCATGGTCGACCCGACTCGGAAAGGCATAGTCGTCCACTGTTCCACCACGGCGTTCAAGCCATGCAAGTAGACTTGCCCTTACATCTGCCGTGATTTCGAACTGAACTGGACGGCCGGTCTTTTGTTGAACGACCATCGCTCGGTTTCGGATTTCCGTCCCTGCAACAAGACACCCGATCTTTAATTTCACTAGATCGCAGCCGCGAAGCTTGCTGTCGATCGCGAGGTCAAACAAGGCGCGATCTCTCATGCGTCCCTCTCGGTCGAGGAAGAAGCGGATCGCCCAAATTTGGCGCTGTTTCAGCGGCTTCTTAACGCCGACTTTTCGGCCGGCGTTCCAAGCCGGTCGTCCCAGTGCGTTAGGATCATATTGTGCAATACCCATTTTTCGTTATCCTTTGACCAACATTGGCCACCAAAAGGACTCATGAGAACAGTGAGGCCCGTAAACCCAGACCGACAGCTTTTTGGGTTAAAGCGGCGAAATCGGACCCTTAACATGACTCGGGTAAGGTTTCGAGCTGACCCCTCCGAACCATCCTGAGGTTGGGATACGAGGCTGACGGAGCGATTGTTCCCACAGCCAACGACGGAAGAAACCGCTTCGGCAAGTTCAGCGCGCCAATGGGTTCGAAGTCCCGAAAACGGACCTTTCTTCGAATGACGCCGTCCTTCCATTGGACCGCAACAGACCTTTGCAGTGACCACTTCGCGGATCCTATTCCTATTGAAGGCGGCACTCTCGTGAAGCGTCGCCACATGACCGTCTCAGTGGTATCATGAACCAGCACGGTCGCGGTGTCGGGCAGCAGGATGGTGCATGTCGTGTCAATCGCCCGGGCTTCATCCGGCGGATCTCTGAGAGAGAGACAGCCATGGCAACTGCAAGAGCGGAGCGGCGGCTGGCCGCGATCCTGGCCGCTGACGTCGTCGGCTATTCCCGCCTCGTCGAACATGACGAGGCTGGGACGTTGTCGGCCCTGAAGGTTCTGCGCCGGGAGGTGATAGATCCACTGCTGGCCGAGCATCAGGGCCGTATTGTCAAGCTGATGGGCGACGGTGCGCTCGTGGAGTTCGGCTCGGTTGTCGATGCCGTCGCGTGCGCGGTCGCCATCCAGAAGGGCGTTGCCGAGAACCAGGCCGATATCTCAACGGAGCGACGCATCATCTTCCGGATCGGCGTCAATCTCGGTGATGTGATCCACGAGGTTGATGGGGATCTCTACGGCGATGGCGTCAACATCGCGGCCCGCCTCCAGACCTTGGCGGATCCAGGCAGCATTTGCATTTCCGGCACGGCGTACGACCACCTCCAGGGCAAGCTTGACTGCGACTACGAGTACCTCGGCGAACGCGGGCTCAAGAACATGGAGCGGCCGGTGCGATTGTACCGCCCCCTTCTGGAAGGGACGACCGCACGAACGGCATCGCGCAGGCCCGCACTTCCGGACCGACCATCCATTGCCGTCCTGCCGTTCAACGCCATGAGCGCCGACCCGGAGCAGGACTTCTTCAGCGATGGGCTCACCGAGGACATCACCACCGCGCTATCCAAGCTCAAGGGCTTCTTCGTGATCGCCCGCAACACGATGTTCACCTATAAAGGAAAGCCCGTGGATGTGCGCGCCATCGGGCGCGAACTCGGGATCCGCTATGTTCTCGAGGGAAGTGTGCGCAAGTCCGGCCACCGCGTGAGGGTGACCGCGCAGCTCATCGATGCGGCCTCCGAAGCCCATCTCTGGGCCGAGAGGTACGACGGCGACCTCGGCGACATCTTCGTCATTCAGGACGAAATCACGGCAAGCGTCGTCGGCCGCATCGGGCCGGAACTCCTGGCGGCAGAGCATGCCCGCGAAAGCCCGAAGCCGCATCATGGCCTTGATGCCTGGGAATGTGTCGTGCGGGCGGTGTTCCTGTGTTCCCAGTTGTCTGAGGAGAGCAGCCGGAAGATGCTCCCCCTGCTCGATCGGGCAATTGGACTAGCTCCCGATTATGCCCAGGCGCTCGCCATGAAAGGTTGGATAACGATATGGCGCGCGTTCCAGGGGTGGGGGGACATGGTAGACGCCCTCGCCCTTGCTAGGGATATCGTCCAACAAGCCATTGCCGCGGACGATAAGGAACCGTGGGCTTACCTTGCGCAGGCGATGATAGCCTTTGCGACGCGTGACAATGTCCTGGCGACGGCAGCGATCAGCCAGGCTGTCGCCATCAACCCCAACTCCGCGTTTGCACACGACCAGTTGGGGCTTGCGCATGCCAACGGGGGCCGCGCGGCGGACGCCATTCCTTGCATCGACTACGCCCTCAGACTGAGCCCGCACGAGGCTTTTCTCGGCGACTTTCAGTTCTACTACGCCATGGCTTACTTCCAGGGCGCGAATTACGAGCTGGGATTGATTTATGCACGGGAGGCACATCGCTTGCGGTCCGGCCACGCGGTTCCGCTGGTCATTGGCACGGCCTGTGCCGGACTTCTAGACAACCAGGAGGCTGCCACGGAATTGCTCGGACGGCTCAAGTCGCTAGTCCCTGACATCTCACGGGACGCGGTCGGAGCAACATCTTCTTTCGTCCGCGCCGAGGATCGGGCGCGCCTGATCGAGGGGCTTGCCCGTGCCGGCCTGAATTGACGGGTTGGATTGACCTTGAGCACCGATCGCTACCGGTGAGGAGCGTTCCTGGCAGCATGTCACGACGACTTTCGGAATTGTGCTATGTTCGTAAGCGCGATGGACTGCGCGTGAAGGTGGCCGACTGGCCGGACGGCTACGTTTCCTGACGTGCGGATTTCGATGCGATGCCGACGCGCGTGCCGCGCCGGGCGGCCATTGCACAATCGAGACATTCGACAGGCGACATCGGCCTGCCCTGGCTGAAAATACCGCTACGGAAAAGCGGTAAATCAAGCAATGCGCGGTGCGATCTGGATCGGGGACGCGATTATCGGTTCCTGTTTGCATGGAATATTTTGCTGCGGTTTGCGAGAGGCATGCATTACGGCGAAATGCTGCCGTCTATCTGTCTGGTGATGGCAATCAATTGTTTTCTTTTTGGCAGCGTCGTCTTGATCGCATGCGACCGGGATGTGCTTTCCGTACTGCAAAGCATTTGGATTGCGACTGCGGGCGCAAGCCTGATAGTTGTCGACGGATATTTCTGATTTGGAAAAATTGCGCTGAAACGGGGATGGGGTTGCGAGGGGATGGGAACGGTCCCCTCGCCCGCCTCTCGAGAGCCAGGCGCGGCGATGACTTGGAATTTTGCGAAGAATTGCTTATACTGTCGTTAGGAGTGGGATGCCGGTTTTACCCGGCACCCCGTTTCCCTACAGTATGAAAGAGACCCGCATTGTCAGTGTCCAGCTGGTGCGGGTCTTCTTCATCGTAAGGGTAATACTAATGGGCAGGTGCCACATTGTATTACCTCCTGTTTCGAGGGCATAGGCCGTATGCCTCAGCCGGGAAGGCCATTCCTCCCGGTTGCACCGGCTGGCGCGGTGCTGCTGCTTTGCCCTCAAACTCAATCGCCGTTCTGCTTATCGTGCCAAGTCTGTTACCAAAACACTAACAGCGCGATTTGGAAGATCTGTAGCGACTGTCGCCGTCTTCATGATGCGTACCCCACGGCTGCCTGCTGCTGTTCAAGCAAATACCAGAGCGCGTAAAGCCGCTCTTCCTGCCTTTCGAGGTCGCGGCTCACCCATTCGCGGTTGCCGATGACGAGGTAATAGCGGCAACGCGATCCGCTGCCGAGAATGGCGATATAGCACTCGTCGGCGTAAACACAGCCGGGCATGGTACCGAGCTCGTCATCGACGCCGAAGCGGGAAGCGAGATTTTTTCGTGGGTTCGGGTGGCTCGAAATTCCGGGAGTGTCAATATGATCGTAACTCCTGAAATAATTGATCGTTGAAAGAAAAAGAGAAGGGGCGCTCCGCACGCCGCCTGTTCGGTCAGGCGGCGTGCGGAGCGGTTCGTCGTCGCAGGCGGCGGGGACGTCGGGCTGCTGGGCGTGAAGGAAGGCGACGGCTCTTTCGGCGTGCGCCGCCATTGAGACAATGGCGCGTTTGTCGTTCTTCACAACCTTCAGCCAGTGGGCGGTATAGGCAGCGTGGTCCTCGCGCGGTTCGATGGCAAGGCCGAGGTCGGCGGCGAGAAACACGCTACCGAGTTCGGCAACGAGTTCCTCGCGGGCGTAGCCTTCGTCACCCCACTTTGCGCCGCCGAGGTCGCGATCAAGCCGCTTGCTGTGCATTGTCCAGTGAATGCATTCGTGGCCGAGGGTCGTCGCGTGGGCCTCGGCCGAAACGAAGGCGGAAAACGGCGGCAATTGAATGAAGTCCAAACGGGGGTGGTAAAACGCCCTGTCTGCGCCTTCGCGAATATCTGTTGGATTCATGAGGAAATCTCTACCAAACAATCATGACACGGCAAATCCGGTGCGTATGACCAATGTACGGGAACCGGAGTATGGACGGTAGAAAGATGTTGCCGCACCTTGCCCATTTTTCCGACAATCCGCCCTTCAATATCGGGATTTCCGAACGAAGTGATAGGAAAAGAAACAGCGGACAGTGGGGGTCCTGCAGTGAACGAAAGACCATCCACAAACTTCGCTGTGCATGGTCGTGGATATTTAGAGAGAGCCTTCACGACGCCGTAGCGTCTGATGGTGTTTAGTACTGGGCACGGTAGGTCAACGGCACCCAATATAGTTGCTGTCATCCCGACGAACATGGCCAATCCCAGGAAACGCGTGATGCGCGCTGGCAACCGGACCTGTGGTCTTCATCGTCGATGATGACCTGTCGATGCGAGACGCGCTGACAGATCTGTTCCGCTCGATGAAGTTCGACGCAGAGGCATTCGACAGCGCGACGGCATTCTTGGAAACGGCGAATTTCAATCGCCCCGGCTGTATTTTACTCGATGTCCGCTTGCCTGGCGTTAGCGGCCTGGATTTCCAGAGGCAGCTGGAGCGTCGCAGGCATAGTAACCACCTCAAAGCTGAGGCGCGTTGAATTCTTGATCGCTGCACCAACGCCGTGTGCCCCGGCATACAGACTTCGGGCTTCCGTTCGTCACCAGAGTGATCAGATACGCCGTAAGTTACAGTAGCCTACCTAAAGTCCAACCGCCGATTGATGTAGATTAACTGGCCGACGTGGTGGCGCGCAGGCGGCCAACTGCCAGCAATCGCAATCGCAAGAAAAGCGGCCGTCCAGATGTGCAGTTGGCCGCCAAGCTACTGAGCGTCGCGGAACCGGGCTCAACGGGGAGATCAATCATGTATTCCAGACTGTCTGGACATATTGCGTGTGCGCTTGGTTTAGCCACCGCAATTTCATTGACTGGCGTAGCGCGTGCCGCAGACGTTCAAACCACCGGCACACCCGGCTCAGCGGGCGCCACGACCACAATCGATGGCAAACAGCTGCCGACCCCCGATCCGAAATTTGGCGGTGTGATCAAGGATGATGCCTTGAAGTCGAAAGCCTGGTGGGCGCCGCGCATCGTGCCGCCGAAGGATGCGCCCAACGTATTGCTCATCATCACTGATGATGCCGGGTTTGGCGTGCCGAGCACCTTCGGCGGCGTGATCCCGACGCCCACGATGGATCGTATTGCAAATGACGGACTGCGCTTCAACAATTTTCATTCCACTGCATTGTGCTCGCCGACACGGGCCGCTCTCATCACGGGACGGAACCATCACTCGGCCGGGTTCGGCGTGATCTCCGAGCAATCAACGGGGTTCCCCGGCTACAATAGCATTATCAGCAAGGACAAGGCCACCATCGGGCGAATTCTGCTCGATAACGGTTACGCCACCTCCTGGTTCGGCAAGGATCACAACACCCCAGCCTTTGAAGCCAGCCAGGCCGGGCCATTCGACCAATGGCCGACCGGCATGGGCTTCGAGTATTTTTACGGGTTTGTGGGTGGCGATGCGAACCAATGGCAACCGAACCTGTTCCGCAACACCACCCAGATCTATCCCTTCGAGGGAAAGCCGGGTTGGAACCTGGTGACCGGAATGGCCGATGATGCCATTGATTACCTCAATCGCCTCAATCAGACGGTGCCTGATAAGCCCTTCTTCATGAAGTACGCGCCTGGTGCCACGCACGCGCCACATCACCCGACCAAGGAATGGGTGGAAAAGATCAGTGCGATGCATCTGTTCGACGGTGGGTACAACAAGCTTCGCGATCAGATCTTCGAGAACCAGAAAAAGCTCGGCGTGATCCCGCAGGATACCCAGCTGGAGCCTTGGCCTGCGAATGTCCTAAAAAACTGGGATGATCTGAAACCAGAAGAAAAGAAGCTCTTCATCAAACAGGCGGAGATCTTTGCCGCCTACGCCGCCTACAGCGACCACGAGATCGGGCGCGTTATCCAAACCATCGCGGACATGGGCAAGCTCGACAACACGCTCATCATCTATATCAACGGCGACAATGGCACGAGCGCCGAGGGCGGTCCTCTCGGTACGCCCAACGAAGTTGCGTTCTTCAACGGCATCAACGAGATGCCAGTCAAGGAGCAGATGAAGTGGTACGACGCCTGGGGCACCGAGCAGACCTATAACCACATGTCAGCGGGCTGGTCCTGGGCTTTCGATACGCCGTTCACGTGGTTCAAGCAGAATGCCTCCAAACTCGGCGGGGTCGGGCAGAACATGGCGGTCTCGTGGCCTGCGCACATCAAGGATAAAGGTGGCCTGCGTGATCAGTTCATGCACGTCATCGATGTGGTGCCCACCATTCTCGAAGTTACCGGCATTCCCGCCCCCGAAACTGTGGACGGCATCAAGCAAGCGCCGATCGAGGGCACGAGTTTTGCCTACACGTTCGACAAGAAAAACGCCAATGCTTCCTCACGGCACAAGACCCAGTATTTCGAGATGTTTGGCCAGTGGGCGCTGTACAATGACGGCTGGCTGCTCAGCACCAAGGTGAACCGCGCCCCGTGGGAGGCCTTCGGCGCCGCCAATCCGGACCCGCTCAACAATCAGGTGCTCGAGCTCTACGACCTGAATAAAGACTTCAGCCAGTCCAACGACATCGCCAGCCAAAATCCGGACAAGGTCAAGCAGATGAAGAAGCTGTTCGTCGCCGAAGCCAAAAAGTATCAGGTCTTCCCGATGGACGCGTCAGTGGCGGGCCGCCTGGTAGCGCCACGCCCGAACATCACCGCGGGTCGCACCGAGTTCACCTACACCCACCCGATGGTCGGTCTGCCGCAGGGCGATTCACCTTCCATCCTCAACAGTTCCTACACTATCACCGCCGATATTGAGGTGCCCGAAGGTGGTGCGGAGGGCATGATCCTCACCTCGGGCGGACGCTTCGCCGGCTATGGCTTTTATCTGCTCAAGGGCAAGCCCGTCTTCCTGTGGAATCTGATAGACCTGAAACGCATCAAGTGGGAGGGCCCGGATGCGCTCGCACCCGGCAAGCATGTGGTCGAGTTCGACTTCAAATACGACGGCCTCGGGGTTGGAACGCTTGCGTTCAACAACATGACCGGCCTCGGCCAATCCGGCACCGGTACGCTCAAAGTGGACGGGAAAGTCGTGGACACCAAGGCAATGCAGCGTACACTGCCCATGATCCTGCAGTGGGATGAGAGTTTCGACATCGGTTCTGACACGTTGACCGGCGTGAATGACGCAGACTACTTGCCGGCATTCGCCCTGACCGCCAAGCTCAACAAGCTGACGCTCAAGGTGGACAGGCCTACGCTTTCGGAGGACGACGTCAAGAAACTTGAGAATGCGGAAGCTATCGCCGTAGACGGAAGGCCGATTCATCACGTGCAGCCTGGGCCGCAATAGTCGGCCTTATTGCTAAGACCGCCGTCGGTTGCAGAAGTGGCTGGTGATTTCTGCTTCAGATCGTGTAGAGGCCGAATCGCCTGTTGATGAGACGCGCTTCTCCCATGACACCGCCCTCGTATTGCCACAGCGCGGCCTGACCTTTGCGCAGGGCATTCATCTGAAGCCTTTGAGCGTGGCATAGGCTGTCTTCATCGACTTGACCCGAGTGTCGGCTTGATCAGCCTCTTGAGTTTACCGTGATCGGCTTAGACAACATGTTGAGATATTTCACCTGTCGATGCACGGTCGCCTGCGGGCACTTTCCCTCCTTCTTGAGATCGGCAATCGCAGTGCCATAGGTTGGCGCTTTATCGGTGTTGATGGTCAGCGGCTTGTCCCAATCCTTCAAGCCGGCAAGTGCCCTGCGCAGGAACCAATTGAAATCGCTCATTAAAAGCCGGCTGCATATACATCCGAGCCAGATGGCGTAACAATCATGTTTTTGCAACAGCGCCGATCACACCGCGTCTGCGTGCACGTTGTTTCGTCACTCAGCAGACCGAGGTTGCCATCGGCTGCGCCGTTCTACAGCCAAGTTGGTGCCAGTTTGGCTATTCGCTCGCCTGGACGATACCATTCAGCTTTCCGCTCCTGGCGGTGACGCAAGGGAGATCAGTGCCGGCATTGGGGCTGTGACAGGGCAAGGCATCGCTCAGAACCTTCGACGACACTATTCGCCCTGGTGTCGATTTACACTTGAAACTGAGACCCAAGCACTGAATGTTCTCGATAGTTTGTGTGAGATCGAAGTGCATTTTTTGACACTTTAAGTGAGACTGCAGAGGGTATTTGTTATATTCAAAACGGGATTGATGGACCGGTCGATCGACCGTAATGTCGGCGCATGAATTCGTCCCCTACCGACCCTGACCTAAATCAACAAGCGAACAATGACGGTCGAGAGGAATTTCTCCGTGACCTGCTTCGCGGTGCTGGTGGAAAAGTCACTGCTGAGGTCGTCAGTACGGCACATGCAGAGTTCGGAATTCCACGATCGACGTTGTTCCGCCTTGTGGCGCGTTTCCGAAAGACGCAACGCACATCAAGCCTCGGGGCAAAGAAGCGCGGCACACAAGAAGGGGCTGTTCGACTGGACTCGAAAACTGAACGTATTATCGCAGAACAAGTGGAAAGATTCTGGCTCAAAAAGGAAAAGCCGAGCATCGCCGCTCTTTTGAGCCGAATTCGAGTAGTCTGCCTGACCGAAGGCCTACCCGTTCCTCACCGGAATACAGTGCAACGGCGCGTTTCCAACCTGACCCCAATTACAGTAGCCCGCAAACGCGGGCAAAGCGAGATTGAAGCCGCTTCAACCCCGAGCCCTGGCCAGCTCTCAGTCAGCAAACCGAATGCCTTATGGCAGATTGATCACACCGTCGTGGACGTCATCGTTGTTGACGAGCGATACCGTGAACCCATCGGACGACCCGTGCTCACAATTGCCATCGATGTTTGCACGAGAATGGTCGCAGGTTTCCATTTGTCATTGGAGGCACCCTCAAGTGTGTCAGTTGGACTCTGCCTGCTACATGCAATTTACGACAAGACAGCTTGGCTCAACGAGCGGGGGATTGAGGTTCCCTGGCCCGTCGCCGGAATACCCGAGGTCCTTCATTGCGACAATGGGGCTGAATTTAGGTCACGGGCACTTTTTAGCGCATGCAAGGAATATGGAATGAAACTCCAGGTCAGGCCGCCAGCAACACCCCGCTTTGGGGGACACATAGAGCGGCTGATTGGGACAATGATGGGGGCGGTGCACCTGCTGCCGGGTACTACATTCGGCAATGTAAAGATAAGAGGCGAGTACGATTCTGAAGACAGGGCGATTTTTACGATGCGCGAACTGGAAAAATGGATCGCCCTGGAAATTGCTGGTAAATATCATCAGCGCATACATGGCTCACTGTTGCGCCCTAAACAGCGTGTAATCCTCCAACTCTTGAGATATTTGAGCAACGAGATCAAAGCTTCCCTCGTTTGTCTTGGAGTGTCCGAAGCGCGCGATGCGATCGCGGGTGACACACAACTAGCACGGCGTTTGGATCAATTTGTGCTTCCAAGATGGAAGGCTGACGAAGAGTTTCAAGAATTCGTAACTGCGATCCTACGCAGCCTGCCTCTCAAACTTCCATCTGTTATATCCAGCCAAAGCCTCCGTCATCTTTCGCGCCTCGGCGATGGCATCACAGCTCGTGTATTTGGAATACTGAATGAACTCGCAATTGAAGCAATTCAGGAAGGCACAGAGCGTATCACTGACGAACATATCGAATCCTGGAAGCCTGCTTTGGAAAAGGAAGCCGCGTTCGCCTGACCTGCCAAAAACTTACACTTCAATTGAGACTCCTGATTGAAAAAGTCTCAATTGAAGTGTCGAAGTTTAGCAAAAACTCCCGGAGTCTCAGTTTCAAGTGTAAATCGACATCAGCTGTGCCTGCATTACCGCCATACCGCCGTCCCGAGAACTCTTGCCGTCTTGATCGTTCGAAAGCACCTTGATCCCAGGAGCGGCGAACGGACTTTTCACCTCTGGCGCTCACAAAGCATGGACCTGCGCCTGTTCGCTCAGTGAGCCTCGTTTTCCCGGTGCTTGGAATTCGCGTTCAGCTAGCTGTCAGGAAATTTGGGCACTGGTGCCGGCATCGACCTGTGAGAGCTTGCAGGGCGCAGTTTGGTTGCGATCTCAATTCGGTCGGATCCAAGGAGTTCGCACGGCATGGCAGGGATGCAACTTGTATCGATCATTGTTCCAACCCTTGATGAGGTGGACAACATCGATCTCCTGCTGAAGTCACTGCTCGCGCTTCCCTCGACGGATTGCGGATTCGAAATTCTGATAGCTGACGGTGGTTCTACCGACGGCACGATCGACCTGGTCAGAAAGTGGGAGGCGAGGGCTCCGGTCAGACTTATCACTGGTGCGGGGCGTCGGGGTCTGGCGGGCGATGTACTGACAGCGGCGGCATATGCGGCTGGCTCCATCGTCGTAGTAATGGACGCTGACCTCAGCCATCCGCCCGAGCGAATCCCTGACCTTGTCCGCGCCATCGTTGACGACAAGAGCGATATGGTGGTTGGCAGCCGCTATGTGGCGGGTGGCGCAACACCGGATTGGCCAAAGACACGTCGACTTCTTTCCCGCCTCGGGGGCGCGCTCGCCTGGCCGCTCAGCGAACTTCGGGATCCCATGTCCGGTTTCTTTGCGGTGCGCAAGGAGCGGCTCTTGGCAATTGACCCCGAAGCGTCCGGCTTCAAGATCGGTTTGGAAATAATTGCCGAAGGCGGCGGCCGACTCCGCGTCTCGGAGGTGCCGATCGTGTTTCATGATCGTGTCCGCGGGACGTCAAAGATCGGTTGGACGCAAATGTTGAGTTTTGCACGCCGCCTGATGGTACTTGCGGGTGGAGCAGTGTCGCTTGGCAATGCAACTCGATTCGCCGGAGTGGGACTTATGGGCCTCGCGGTCGATCTGCTTATCTTTCAGATCCTGTTCGGCCTGGGGATTGCGCTGGTGACTGCCCATGCAGTTAGTTTCGCTGTCGCGACCGTCTTCAACTATACATTGAATTCTCGATGGGCGTTCGCCACGCGCTCAGCCAATGTTCGTCAATCTGACGGGATTCGCATTCTTCGCTTTATCACCGTCTGCCTGCTGGCCTTTGCCTTGCGCGGGGGTGTTCTGGCCGGTGCCGTCGACCTTTTTGGGTGGCCGCCACAGTTTGCCATAGTTCTGGGTGTCGGTGCCGCCACGGTCGTGAATTATCTCGGCAACGCATTCTTCGTCTTTCCGTCAGTCAGCCCCCGCGTGCCCCTTGATATCCGGTGGCGCATAGCGGCGATCGGTGTTCTTGGATATGTCCTTCTCCTGCGCATGGTCTATCTTGGTCTTGTCGACCTACTCCCTGAAGAAGCCTACTATTGGAATTATGCGCAGCACCTCGACATCGGTTATCTCGACCACCCGCCGATGGTTGCGTGGCTTATATGGCTGGGAACGGAAGTCTTTGGGAACACGGAGCTCGGGGTCCGTATCGGTGCCTATGCAAGCTGGATAGCGGGCGCGGCATTCATATTCCAATTCTCGCGCAATCTCGTTGGAAAATCAGCGGCATTCGTCAGCGTCGTGCTCGTTGCGGCGTTACCGTATTTCTTTTCAAACGGCTTCATAATGATGCCGGATGCACCACTCACGGCTGCTTGGGCAGGATCACTATATTTTCTGGAGCGGGCACTGTTGGGGAATCGGCGCAGAGCGTGGCTTGGGGCCGGACTGATGATCGGCTTCGGTTTGCTATCCAAATACACCATCGTCCTACTCGGCCTTGCCACGCTGACATTTGTGCTCCTTGATCCCAAATCCCGGCGTTGGCTGTTGCGGCCCGAGCCCTATCTGGCCGCTATTGTTGCTTGCGTCCTCTTTTCACCCGTGATCTTTTGGAACGCGACCCACGACTGGGTGTCCTTCCTGTTTCAATCGTCTCGCCGACTTGAGGACAACTTCGAGTTCTCGTTGCCAACCCTCGTCGCGGATGCGCTTGTCCTCCTAACACCGTTGGGGCTTATTGCCGCTGTGTCTGCTCTTGTCGGCATCGTCCGTCACAGCTTTCCCGACAAGTCGGACTTGGGGGATTCGCGCCAGGCAAGGTTTGTCGCCATTTACACGCTTGTTCCGCTGTCCGTCTTCGTCGCGTTCAGCCTGTTTCACAACGTCAAACTGAATTGGTCGGGGCCGACGTGGCTGGCGCTGTTGCCCGTGATTTCGAACGCCCTCATCACAGGGTCACATATTGGAGGCACGTTACGGCGGTGGTGGGTTCCGAACGTTATGGGCGTATTGGTCTTCTACGGACTCGGTTTTCACTATCTGGTTTTGGGATTGCCGACCGTCGGTTACGTCGGCAATATCCGCACCCTACCCGTTGCCTGGCAGGAGTTTGGCCGCGACGCCGGACAAATCCAAGTGGCCGTCGAGGAGGAAACAGGAAAGCCCGTCCTTCTGATAACAATCGGCAAGTACTTTGCCGCCAGCGAGCTTGCTTTCTACAATCGCGCGCGCCAGCACGCCAGCACGAGCTCGGTTGGCGGCGCAGCGCTGGGACAGGACAGCCTTATGTACAATTACTGGTACAGGCCGGAAGACATGAGAGGCAGGACGGCTGTTCTTTATGCGCTGAAACGGCGCGATCTTGAGAAGGACTCCCTCAACGCCCATTTTTCTCGGTTGACCGATATACAGGAGAGAAAAATAACGAAACACGGAATAGCTGCGGGAAGCTATTTCTATAGAGTTGGATACGATTTGCGCCCCTGACCGTTCAAAGCTGGAGGTTCGGGCCGGAAGGTAGGATGACGCCGAAGAAGCCTTTGCCGACATGGCGCGATCCGCCTAAAGGATCACAATACCATCAATTCGGGTTGGTCTCAATTCGATGCACAAGGCAGAATTGAGCCTACTGAGGAGTCATGTGCGGACATAATCCGTGCGTTCCTAGATCACCGCCCTAACGTTGCCATTTTCCGAAAACGTCTATGATGTTCCCGACGCCACCCCGGTTCCCTAAGTAGTATGTTGTTTGGAGGATATCGGCCCCTGAACATTAAAGGGGCACAGATATCGGTAGGCGGATCAGAGCGTGAACTGAATTGGGCGAAATCCTTCGGCGTCAAGCAAGGGCGCAGTTTCCCACAGATAGTCTCCGGTGAGATTTATATGTTCCCGATACTGACGGCAACGACGCTCGCGGCGGTGGCGATGGGCGTGGCGCTGCCCTACACGCCGATCGGACCCTGGTTCGGTTCATGCCGCCACCGGTGTCGATGATTCTGGCGCTTGGGGGCATGACCGCAGGCTATCTTATGCTCACTCAGGTCATGAAGACATGGTTCTATCGGCGCTTCGCGCCCGAGCGCGGCGGAGCCGATGCATGGGCCGCTTCGGCCGCACCTGCGCGTGCGGTCAGTTGCATCCGCTCGGGACCAGCATAAGGCCCACAAAGACCGAAGAGGGGAAGCTGACGTCGCGACATAGATAGTCGACCCTGAACAACGGTTAAACCATTTGATAATCTCGGCCTGGGAAGTTGGCGAGAAGTATTCGGTTTTGCCGTCATTGTGATGACCATGGTCAGAATAATGGCACGCCAAAGGGCGAGAGTGGCCAAGGTAAGGCGCAGATTGTGGCCCACGGCCACGAGCAGGGCGTTGATGATGTCACCAACATGTCCGAGAAGGAAGTTCCGGTCCAGCCGCCCATCGGTCTTCATGTGGCCGATGATGGGCTCGATGGCCGATCGTCGTTTCAATTCCCGTCACATGGTCGGCGTCAGCCCGCGCCGGCTTCCGGCAATCATCACCGCCGCCGGTCCGGTGTAATCATGACCGCGATAAACTTTGTCGACGTAGATGCGATCCGGATCGACACCACCCAAGGCGACGGCCTGATCGACCGTGCCTGAGAGGTGTGACCGTCATAGGGATTGTCCTCGAACGCCTTGGTGGCCAACACCAGCCCCTCGCGGTTCGTCGCGGCGATCCCTACCTTGCAACCGAATTCACACGGCTGGCGGGCCTTGCCCTTGGCGATGCACACGACCTCGGGGGCGTGCAGCGAGTAGAGCTTGTTCTTGTCCTTTGGCTTTTGTTGAAGCAAGCGCGTCCCGCTTACCGCCTCACCACTCCTCGAATTTGGTAGTCGCACATGCATGGGGCATTAACCTACTGTTTACGTTAATATTTTTCGTCATGCCGCACTTTACTAGCACTTAGCTTCGGCTTATCGGACTATATATATTCAATTCAAGCCGACGCGGCCATGCAAGCTAGTACCGGCCAAGGCCAACGCCAAGTGCGTGCATTTCCCCGTTGTCTGAACGCTTGTTTTCCTTGCATTTCGGGCGTTCGTTGCCTGTTAGAGATGCTCGTTTGGCCTGTTGTCGGCATTTTCAAACGACCGTTTTTACAGGGCGTTCCCTATTCGACCTTTCTTATTCCCTGCCGGCCGTGCCCCTATCGCTGAAGCTCGGGAGAATGACGCATGGTTGATGGAGTTGACGCGGCAAACTGCCATGCGAGGTTGTGATATATAATGTACGGGGCGTGCGCCTTGCGGGTCCCCATGCCGGGAACCATCAGCTAACAGGCCGCCGAGAGAGCGAACTCTCCTATGCCCCAGCGAGTATCCCCAGCCGCTCAACCCGGTATCTCGCCGATCTTATTGCTATGGTGCGGCGCAAGCGTCCGGGTTCTCCCCTCGCCTCACTTTGCCGCCACCCGCAATAAAATTGATATGGATAGTAGTCACCAGCGCTGCTAGCGCCATCCTGCATCTCCATGATGGCGTGGGCGCGATTGAACCGATGCTTGATCGCGTATCGCCTCATCATGAGGAGCTGAGCCGCCAGCAATCCATCACTTTCGACAGCATGTACACCAGACGAACAAGCGGATGGCAATTCATGTAGGGGAACGTGCGTTGAAATATGTTCCACGCATACACCCCGCTGTCGAAGGGTGTCCCGGCCCGCGGAGACCTCGAACGAACTGTCACATGCACAACTGTCTATGCCCCGATCACCGCGCTTTCAAGAGGGTAATGTTCGACCGACCTTTTTCTACGTCGTTCAATCAGTGTACTTATTCGCTGATTCTGCCTCCTGAAAGGCACGATAGAGCTCCTCGAGCCTGCCTTCTATGTAAGCGCCAAAGCGCGATGCGTTCTTGGCTTTCAGAGCAAGCGTAAACGCCTTTCCACTATCCGTGATGTTGGCACGCAGCGACTTGTCCTCGGACGCCCAGGCCTTTGTGCGCGGTGTAAAAGTTTTTGGCGCGCGCTTTGCCTTGCTCAGAAAATCAAGAAGCCGCGCAAAGCGCGCATCGCCCGTTTGGTTAGCAAAATCGCCGGATGCGACAAGCGCCCTCGCCTCCTCCTGATTGCCTGGTATCTCCAACAATTTCGACAACTGCCACCAGCGATCCCGGCCGGTTGCCCTGGCTGGGCCGATTGCCAGAATGATGTCTTCTGGGATGTGATGGGCGACGGACTGCATCTTCGAGAACGTCGTTGCATCGAGCGCCAGCGCAGACTTCACCACGGACTGGTCGTAGCCGAAGTCGCCGAGACGTTTGGCAAATAGCGCCCGCTCGATAAACGATAAATTCGAGCGGGCAGCATTTTCCTGGCCTTGGGCAATGACGTGGTCCTGATCATCCAGCGCTCTGACCACGGCTCGGACCTGTCGATCCAGCTGTTTTGCCACCCTGACACGGCGATGGCCGAATACCACCTGGTAGCGCCCGGCAGCTGAAGGATGCGGCCGAACGAGAACAGGCGAATCCTGCCCCCTCTCCCGGACTGCGGTCAAAAGCTCCTGAAACGCCTCATCGTCTTCCTCGATACGATCGGCAATGAACGAACCATCGATGAGATCCGGATCAAGTTCGACGACGCTTGCCTTTGCAAGCTCTTCGAAGGAACTCTTGATCGACCGCGAGGCACCGCCGACGACGTAGTTCACGGCGTCGTTGTCCTCCGTCTTGAGCGGTGCGGGGTTCATGACGCTGCTAAAAATGTCCTTACGGGCCATCTATCCATCCCCGTTATATGTTAAGCTGTTGATCTTTCGAGCAAATAACGCGGTTTTTACTGCGGTAAAGCCATCTGGCATGATCAGCGGCCCCACGCCCGATGAATGAGTGTGGCAATTTCCGAATTGACCGCGTCTAGCGATTCGATCGCGCGTTCGTAGGTTGATCGCGTAAAGCTGTTCTTTTCGACTTCATAAAGGGTCTGCTTGGTCAGCCCGGCATCGGAAATTGCCGTCGATTTCAGCATCGGGTTTGACAGGATCTCCTCGGCCAGCATCGATTGCATGAAGCCGACCATTTGCGCCTGGGGAATGTCGGTTGGCTCGTAGCGTGTAATCAGATAGCGGAACCAATCGAGTTGCACTTTTGCTCCGGCCTGTTTTACCGTCTTAAGTATACCGCCCAGCATCAACAGGAACTGTGACATCGACATGAGGTCGAGCATCTGCGGGTGCACGGTAATGAGCACCGATGTTGCCGCCGACATGGCCGTCAGCGTCAAATAGCCGAGCTGCGGCGGACAATCGACAATGACAACGTCATAGCGACCGTCCACCTCTTCAAGTGCCTTGCCGATGCGGGTGAAGAACTGCCGGCCCTCCATCGAGGCGCGATCCTGCATTGCAAGCGGCGTGTCATATTCATATTCCTGTAGTTCCAGATTTGCCGGAATGATATCGAGGCCCGGAAAGTTGGTTGAAAGAATAACGTCCGAAACCGACTTGCGCTCGTCATCATAGCGTATCGTCTCGTAGAGCGAGAGATTACGATCAAGTTCCGGCTGGAACCCGTGCAGGGCCGACAACGACGCCTGCGGATCGAGATCGATGGCAAGCACGCGATGCCCGGTCAACGCGAGGTACTGCGCAAGGTGGGCGGCGGTCGTCGTCTTACCCGAGCCGCCCTTGAAATTGACAACGGCAATGACCTGCAACTTGTCGCCGGGCTTGCGGTGGGGCACATATTTTTTCACTTCCGTGCGGCCGTTGCGGTCGAGATAGTAGCGCAGATCCATCATCTGATCAGCCGTATAGGAGCGGCGGCCGGACGCTGCCTGCGCCGGCACCGGACCTTTACCCTCGAGATGAAGGCGCTTCAGATTGTTTTGGGTAACACCGAGGTAGTGTGCGACTTCCGCCATCGAGAACAAGCGCAACGACTTCTTCGCATCCGGCGGGAATTTTTCCATCCGAAGCTGGTTCAGCCGACGGGAGATCTCCGCGCCCTGATCGAGGATCTTATCATCGAACTCGAACCTGGGCAGAGGCATTGCGACATTCATGGAATCAAAACCTCTAATAGCGCTTTTTCAAAGGAAATGCTTTGCGAAGTGCCATTAAGCTCCGATTCGTCCGATCCGGCAAGATTTTTTGGGTTAATAAAAGGCTAACGGCACCTCGCCCCGGTGGCAGAGCCGGCGACGCACCATTGATGAGGATCGATTGTTTGACCCCAAACGCCAGATGCTCAACGGCTCCAGACCGTTGATCTGATAAAGAAAATCAATCCGTTTTACCGCAGTAAATGACCTGCGGGCACAAAGGGAGACAACCGTCATTCCCTCTGCGCGGCGTCCAACCTTGTGTTGTCGTCCTCGACCAGTTCATACCACATTGCATTCAATACGGCGAAGGCTGCCGCAAAGGGCAATCCGAGAAGCCAGGCAAAATACCACATGATTCAACCCTTTCGGTCAGTATGCGTGTCCGCTTTTGTCATCGACAGAATTGGCGTCCACCTTGCCCCACAGCACTTTGTAGACCCAGGTCGTGTAGGCGACGATCAACGGGATGAAGATCGCAGTCACGACGAGCATGATGAACAGCGTAAGATGGCTCGATGATGCATCCCACACCGTAAGGCTCGATCTCGGATCGAGCGAGGAGGGGAGAATGAACGGGAACATCGACACACCGACACTGGATATCATTCCAAATATGGACAAGGCGCTCAAAAGGAGGGTGGCGACTTCGGCCCGGGCCCTGAAACCATAGAACGCCAGTGCCGCGCCCACCAATCCGATTATCGGCGCAAGGAGGAGCACGGGATAGGAACCATAGTTTGCAAACCAAGCCGACGGCTCCTCAGCGACGGTTTTCATAAGCGGGTTCGAGGCACCATGAGGATCGATGACGCTTGTGATTACATACCCGTCAATCGCGAGCCAGAGAATGATCCCAGAAAGGGCAAAGAGCGCGAGCGTGCCCAATGCCGCAAGCGAGCCATAACTGCGGGCGCGCTGGGCAATCGCGCCATCGGTCTTCAACATCAGATAGGCGCTGCCGTGCATGATCAGCATCACAACCGAAAGCACCCCGCACAGCAAGGCGAATGGATTGAGAAGGCCAAAGAACGTTCCCTCATAAAAGATCCGAAGCTCGTTGTTGAAGCGGAATGGAACGCCCTGCAGGACATTGCCAACCGCAACGCCGAAGATTAGGGACGGAACGAACCCTCCGATGAAGAGGGCAGCGTCCCAACCGCTGCGCCACCTGTCGCTGTCATGCTTTGAACGGTATTTGAAGGCAACGGGTCTGAGGATCAACGCAGCGAGGATTGCAAACATTGCGAGATAAAAGCCCGAGAAAGACACCGCATAAAGCGGCGGCCAGGCCGCGAAAATCGCGCCGCCGGCAAGAATGAGCCAGACCTGGTTGCCTTCCCAGGTCGGGCCGATGACATTTATGGCGATGCGTCGTTCGGTTTCCGTCCTGGCGACAAAGGGCAAAAGCGTGCCGATCCCGAGATCGAAACCGTCGGTAACGGCAAAGCCGATGAGAAGAACGCCGAGCAATACCCACCAGATAAGACGCAGGAGCTCATAGTCGATGATTTGGTGCAATATCATGGTCGTCTACTCCGCTGGCACGATGTGCGGGGAAATGAGTTCAGCTTCAGGCTCGGTATCTGGTTCCGGTCCCTTGCGAATGGCGCGCAGCATCAGCCCCATCTCGATAAAGATGAGGACCGTATAGATCAGCACGAAGCCGCAAATGGTGAGGAGTACCGTCGACGCGCCGAGGCTGGAGACTGCTGCTGCGGTCGGAAGCACACCTTCGATAATCCAGGGTTGACGACCGGATTCAGCAACAATCCAGCCGAGCTCCGCAGCGATCCAGGGCAGGGGGATTGCAAACACGGCAACACGTAGCAGCCAAGGATAGGCGTCGATCTTGCGGCGCACCGACAAGATGAAGAAGGTTGCCGTCAGGATGATGAAGAATATGCCCAGTCCCACCATGATGCGGAACGACCAGAACATTCGTGGCACGTTGGGAACGGTATCCCAGGCCGCCTTGTCGATCTGTTCGGGTGTCGCCTGCCGTGGATCGTCGACATATCGCTTGAGGAGCAATGCATAACCGAGATCAGCGCCGTTTGCTTCGAAGGCATCCCGGACTTCCGAGGGTATCGCCGTGGTGCTGCCAACCTCCCTTATGCGTTGAAGGGCGTCATAGGCAACGAGACCTTCCTTGATCCTTTCGCGGGCATGTTCGACCAGTTCCTCTATGCCTGGGATGGGGGTCGTCAGCGACCGTGTCCCGATTAATCCCATGACCCAGGGAATGCGCACGGCAAAGTGCGTTTCACGCGACTCCTGATCCGGAAAACCGAAGATGGTGAAGGCGGCCGGCGCGGGTTCGGTTTCCCACATGGCTTCAATCGACGCGAGCTTCATCTTCTGGTGCTCTGTCGTCAGGTAGCCGCTCTCGTCGCCAAGCACGACGACCGACAGCGCTGAGGCAAGACCGAACGAGGCAGCGACCGTCATCGATCGCTTGGCAAGCGCGATGTGACGCCCCTTAAGGGCGTACCAGGCCGATACGCCAAGAACAAAGATGGACGCCGTTACGTAACCCGCTGATACGGTATGAACGAACTTGGCCTGGGCAACGGGGTTGAACAATACTTCATAAAAATCAGATACTTCCATGCGCATTGTCTGGGGATTGAAGGTAGCGCCCACCGGATTTTGCATCCAGCCATTGGCTATGAGAATCCATAGCGCGGAAAAGTTGGAGCCGGCGGCAACGGCCCAGGTCGCGACCAGGTGCCCAACCTTCGAGAGCTTGTTCCATCCGAAAAAGAACAGACCGACAAACGTCGCCTCGAGGAAAAAGGCCATGAGCCCCTCGATGGCGAGGGGTGCGCCGAATATATCGCCGACATAGTGGCTGTAATAGCTCCAGTTCATACCGAACTGGAACTCCATGACGATCCCCGTCGCGACGCCGATGGCGAAGTTGATGCCGAACAGTATGCCCCAGAATTTTGTCATCTGACGCCATATGACCCGGCCGGTCATCACGTAGACCGTTTCCATGATCGCCAGGAGTATGGAAAGCCCAAGCGTCAGTGGGACGAAAAGAAAGTGATACAGCGCCGTTATCGCAAATTGCAGGCGCGAAAGCGCCACGATATCGAGTTCCATTGCTTCTAGCCGGGCCTATCCCGACTCCCCTGTTGAACGGTCCGCACATTGGCGTGCTGCCGCATGAAAGTTCGAGCCCTCAGTCCGGCCGCAGCGCGGAAAGAGCAGTAGCAAATTCCTTCTCGCCGCGGCGCAGCACTGCAACGATGCGCCCGTGGTCAAGAATGATGATCCTGTCAGCCAATTCTGCCTCGCGCCGGATATGCGTCGCGATAACGACCGCATGGCCTTGCAGGCTGGCGCCAAGACGTTGCAGTACATCGCGCGCAGTGGTGCCATCGAGCCCCTCGGTAGGTTCATCGAGCAGCCACAGGGGCGAGTTGCGTAAAAACAGCCGCGCAAGGGCAAGCCGCCGCGCCTGGCCGCCCGAAAGACCGAGCCCGCCTTCACCGAGCCTGGTACCGAGGCCTAATGGGAGCGAGGCGACAAGCGTGTCCAATCCGGCCTGTCTTAGGGCGTGGCCGAGTTCATTGTCATCAGCCTTGGGAGCGGCGAGCCGAAGGTTATCGCGCAGCGTGTCCTGAAAAAGCTCGGTTTTCTGCGTCAGGAGGGCCGCCCTCAAGGTTTCAATCTGGCCACTGACGGGCGTGAGTTCCTGTGCGATCAGCGCAAGCAGGGTCGACTTGCCGGCCCCGCTTGGTCCAATCAAGGCAACACGTTCACCATGCTCTACGTTCATGCTGAGGTCGCGAAGACAGGGGAGGGGGGCGCCGTCGTGAGTGACGCTGACGTGGGCGAGGCGCAGGGCCAGCCCATCCCGGGGGACTGCCCCTGGCAGGGCAGGGCAGGTTACAGCAAGGCCTGGTGCAATGCGCCGGGCAGCAAGAACCGTCCGACCAAGCTCGACTGCGCCGCGGCGCAATGCTGCAAACGGTTCCAGTGCGGCGAGGGCGACCAGAACGCCGAGTGCTGCGACCGGCCCGCTGATCGCGCCGCCATCGCTCAGCGCCGCCAGGGCAAGCATCGTGCCGCCAAGCAGGATCGCCGATGCGAAGCCAAATCCGGCGCTGGCGAAGACCTCGACCCAATTCAACTGGTCGTCGGCCGCCGCCGCTCGACGCTCAGCGGACGCAACGGCAAGCTTTTGCGCGGCGAGGCGACCGGTCATGACAAGGTCTGTCTGGCCTGCCACCAGATCGATCGTGCGTGAGCGGAGGGCCTCCAGAGCATGGGCACGGCGCCGAGATGGTGCGCTGGCGAACCGGGCAGCGAGAAGCGGTATGCCAAGCCCCGCGGCAACGAGCCAGAATCCTGCCACAAGTCCAAGCAGGGGATGCATGAGGCCGAGTGTGACCGTCACGGCAAATGCCGTTACGATCGCGACGCCGGCCGGAACAAGTACGCGCAGGTAAAGCGAATCGAGCGCGTCGATATCGGCCGTGAGGCGAAACAGCAGCCGTGAGGGCCGTTGAATCAGGAGCCTTGCCGATTGCGGACGCGACCAGCTGCGGAACAATTGCTCGCGCAGACCAGCGAGGACACCAAGCGTCGCGTCATGGGTGGCAAGACGCTCGCCATAGCGGGAAGCGGTACGCAGCAGCGCGAGAAACCGGATCGAAGCGGCCGGCGCGAATACATCGAAGGCAAGAGCGGTCATGGAGGAGAGGCCTGCGACCGCCGTTGCCGTAATGAACCAGCCAGAGAGCCCGAGAAGCGCGATCCCGGCAAGAACGGTAACCGCTGCAAGCAACGCACCGGCAATGAGCATAAAACGGCGCTCGGTATAGAATATTGCGACGATCGGCCGGAATGCGCGCAATATGCCCATCATGCTGCCTCCCGGGCGCTTCGTGGTGACAGCACGACGATGCGATCCATCCGCGCAGCCAGCACCGGGTCGTGCGTCGCAACGATAAGGGTTTTTCCACGGGCGATTTCAAATAGACCTTCGGTGATCTCTTGAGCCGTGGCTGTGTCGAGATGCGTTGTCGGTTCATCGGCAAGGACAAGGTCCTTGTGAGTGCCGGCGGCGGCCCGCGCAAGCGCCAGGCGCAGGATCTCGCCACCCGAAAGACCCGAGCCGCCTTCGCCTATCTGACGGTTGCCATGGGCTTCGGCCACGTGCTCGAGCGATGCGAGCGCAAGCGCCGCGCGTGTTCGGTTCGTCTTGACTTCGGGGCGTCCAAGGGAAATGTTGTCAAATAGTGAGCCGGCAAATATATGCGGCTTTTGACCGATCCAGATCATCCGCGCGCGCAGTTGTTGAGCTGTCGATTCCGAAAGGACGTGATCCGCAACAGTGATCCGGCCGCGTGCATGGGGAGAAAGGCCTGCGACCAATGCCAGGAGAGTGGATTTGCCCGATCCGCTTGGGCCCAGGATCGCCACGCGCTCGCCCGGCTTTGCCTCAAGGTCGATATTATGCAGCACCTCAGCGTCGTTTCCCGCATGGGAAAACGACAATGCTTCGACCTTGACTGAAACACCCTTGCTCTCGTCAACCAGCGAACCGGCGACATCGTTCGTGCCAAGGAGGGCGACGCCATTATCGGCAAGTTGTTGAAGTGCCGCGAGTGCGGCCTCGCCAGCTGCCCTGTCGTGCCATACGGCGGAAAGCTCGCGCAGCGGTTCAAAGAAAGCTGGTGCAAGAAGGAGGATGAACAGGCCCTCGCTGAGGCCAAGGCGGCCACCCCAGGCACCGAAGGGAAGCTGACCCAGATAGTGAAAACCGATATAGACCGCGACCATGGCAACGCCGAGGGCGGCAAAGAGTTCAAGCACGGCCGATGACAGAAACGCAATCCGCAGCACGGCCATTGTTCGCAGTTGCAGGGATTGCGCATCGGCACGCAACCGCCTGGCCGTCATATCGACGGCATCGAAGGCGCGAATGGTTGTCATTCCGCGCAGCCGGTCGAGAAGGAAGCCATTCATGCTGCCCATTTCGATGAGTTGCTTTTCGCTCGCCGCCTTGGCGCCCCAGCCAATGAGAGCCATGAAAAGAGGTATCAATGGCGCCGCGAGAAGCAGCACGAATGCGGCCAGCCAGGAAAATGGAAAGATAGATGCGAGGATGGCCAGCGGAATGAGGGTTGCCTTGAGCCGCGTCGGCCTGAAACGAGCCAGATAGGGCAGGATCGCCTCAGCCTGTTCGGTGATTACGCTTGCTGCAAGTCCCGAGGCAGGGCGGGTGACGTCCAAGGGTGAGCGCTGCGCAAGCGCGGTGATTGCCCTTTCCCGAAGTTCCGACAAAGCCTTGCGGGCCTTGAGGAAGGCAAGGCGCATGCCTGCTGCATCAAGCCCGGCCCGCAGAGCGCCGATAACGACGAGCCCAAGAGCGAGCCACACAACGCCCCGCCAGTTGGCACCGGCAACGATATTGCCGACCGCCACGGCTAGAAGCCCGGCCTGGGGGATAAACAGCAGCGCCGCGACGACCTGAAGCAGGCAAGCATTTCTCAAAGCGCCCGATCCTTCGTTGTCATCAGCCAAGCCTTCAACAACCGGCTTGCCATTTGCGGCAGGTTCAAGGTCCACGCAATGCCCGTCCGGGCTCACTTCAGAGCGAAGCGCCAGCAATGCATCTGCTGTGGGTCCCATGCCGTCAACCCTTCTCAGTAGTGCGCTTTGATCTGCCGAGCGAAACGATCTTGTCCTTCGCCTCAAGCAGTTTCGTGACTTTGGCGCCCAGCGTCAACAGTGTAGCCAGCCTGTCGGTTTCGAGCTTTTTGACGTCATCATACCAGGTCGTAAGCCGCTCGATCAGACCGTGCATCTCGCTCATGCGCTCCTGGGCGTGCCGTTCGGCATCGCTGGCTGGTTGCTGCATCAGAATTTCGCGCAAGACCGACAAAGTGGGATCGACTTCCCGTTTTTTGCGTTCCTCGGCAAGCGTGCGCAGGATCTGCCAGACGTCATCGGGCGTTGTGAAGAAATCGCGGCGATCGGCGGGCAGATGCTTGAGAAGGACCAGGTTCCAGGTCTGCAATTCGCGCAGGCTCATGGAAACGTTCGAGCGCGATATGCCAAGGGCATCAACGATCTGGTCGGCGTTGAGGGGTTCGGGCGAAACATAAAGCAGCGCATAGATCTGGCCGACGGTACGATTGATACCCCAACGGCTTCCCATTTCGCCAAAATGCAGAACGAAGGATTGTATGAGCGGCGGCAGGTTCATCAGAAGCTTCCGTTATATCTGTTATTTCAGAAATTACTGAAATGACAGTAGCAAGGAAACTCCCGCCGTCAAGCTGGGCCCGCCGCCCGGTCCGAAATGCCGCAGGCCGGGCTCCAACAAACAAAACGGCCCGGTCGCGAAAACCGGGCCGTTTGACCGACGTTATCCCGAAGGCTTTTCTAGTTGAGGCCGAGCTTGCCGCGCAGTGTCGAAAGATCCTCGGCAAGCGTATTGACGGCGGCGGCGAGCAGCTTGCGGTCGTCTTCGCTAAGCTTGTCGTAAAGCTGATAGCCATCGGTGGTCCTGTACTTTGCCAGCGTCGTGTCGACAGCGTCGAAATTCGCCGAAACCTTGGTCACAAAGGCCGCTTCGTCCTTTTCGATCAGGGGACGCACAAGGTCGAAGATCTTGCGTGAGCCATCAAAGTTGGCCTTGAAATCCCAAAGATCCGTGTGGCTGTAGCGATCTTCCTCGCCCGAAATCTTGGTCGCGGCGACTTCTTCCATCAAAACGGCCGCGCCACCAACAACCTTTTCTGGCGGCAAAGTGAGGTCGGCGATCCGTTTGTTCAGCTCGGTGACGTCCACCATCAGCTTGTCGGCAACTGGTGCCAGGCCCTCGGCGCTGTTCTTTTCGAAAAGACCATATTCGATGCGGTGGAAGCCGGTGAATTCCGGGTCTTTTTCCGCCATTTCGTGATCGTCTGCGCGTGAGTCGATGGAGCCGTCAAGGTCGCTGAAAAGCTCGGCGATCGGCTCGATTGCTTCATAGCTCATGCGGGTGGAACCAAAGAGCGACTTTGCCTTTTCGACATCGCCGGCCTTGACAGCGTCCGTGAATGCCTTGGTGTCGGTAACCAGCTTCTCGGAATTTTCCGAAACATAGATCTTGTAGTCAGCGATGGGCTGAACGAGATCAAGCGGCGATACCTCGGCAAGGGCAGCGCCGGGAAGGACTGCAATGGACAGGGCGAACAGGCTGGCAGACATTCTAAGTTTGAGTTGCATCGATTATCCCCTTAAGATCTGACGCGCGTCACGGCGTGACCCGCTGCTTCAAGTAGTGTCCGGCCCAGAAAGTCACTGTCATCGAGAGGGCCAGGTAGTGTGAAGAAGAAGCCGCCGCCGATCGGCTTGATATATTCTTCGAGCGGTTCGCCATCGAGCTGGTGCTGGACGGTGATGAAGCCCTTTTCGAGGTCAGCCTGGTAACAGATGAACAGAAGGCCCTGTTCAAGTTGCCCGGATTTGCTGACGCCATTGGAATAGTTGAATGGGCGGCGCAGGATGAGATTGGCCTCGGAAGCATGAGTGCGCATGTTTGCCAGCCTGATATGGGCATCAAGCGGCGTAACCGTTCCTTCCGGATCCTTCGAATAATCCGGCACATCATGCTCTGTCGCACCTGAAAACGGGGCGCCGGTCGCCTTGTTGCGCCCAATGATGCGCTCCTGCTCACCGAGCGGCGTCCTGTCCCAGCGTTCGACAAAATTGCGGATGATCCTCACCACCTGATATGTGCCGGCGCGCGCCCATGCGGGTTCGTCGCTGTTTTCCGTCACCCACACGATGCGGTCCATTAAGGCGGTATTGTTGGCGTCAGGATTGGCCGAGCCATCGCGAAATCCAAGAAAGTTGCGCGCACTCTCGTGGCTTCCATCAGGCTTTGGCGGCAACACCGGAACCGATCCTTCCTGCTTCCAGCGAAGCACCAGAAGATCGGGCATCGTCTTGATGATGTCGCGCAGCGCATGAATGTTGGTATCAGGCGTATTAGACGATATCTGCAATGCCAGATCGCCATGGCAAAGATCGGCATCGAGCGCGTCGTTGCGAAACGCCTTCATGCGCGATAGCCGTGCCGGCTTGTGCGGTGCCAGCCAATCGCGCCTTTCAAAAAACGAGGAACCGAGCGAAACAGTCATCGTCAAATTGTCGGGCGGGACAAGGGGGCCAAGAATACCCGAATCCGATGGCGGTAGCTTGTCGTCGAAAACAGGCGGTTCGCCGCCCTGCATCAGGAATGCGATGCGCTGGGAAAGGGTTCGGAACAGACGTTCGACATCTTCGGGCGCGGTTGCCAAAACGTCAAAAGCCGCGATCATGCCTGCCGCCGGGCGCGGGGTGATGATCCCGGCCTGATGGGTGCCGTAGAAAGGCTGACGCTGGCGTGTATTGTCGCTCACCGGCGCGTCTGTTACCTGCTCGTTGCGCCTCTCGGCCGACATCGCCTTGCCGAGGCCCGCCGCCAAGACGCCGCCTGCCGCACCGACACCAAACAGAATATTGCGGCGATTGGTAACCGGTCCCTTGTCGTTCGCTGTCATCGTAATCCTACTCCAAACCCACTGCGGCATTGAACTTGCCGATTGCGTCCGCCAGCGCCTGCATCTTCTGCGAGAGGGCCTTGCGGCTGTCCCCGTTGACACTGTCATAGGCAGGAAATTTGTCTGGCCCGCGCAGGCTCTTCAACGCGTTGTCAATGTCGGTCAAACGCGCCTCGATATCGGCAACCACCTGAGGCGCTGCAGTCATAGCCACTGGCTTCAGGAGGGTCATCATTCGCGAAACACCCGCGATGTTGGCATCAAAATCAGCAAGATCGGTCTGCGCATAGTGATCAACACCGACAGCCACTTTCGTCGCAGCCATAGAAGCAACGAGCCGCTGGGCGCCCCTTGCGATCTGTTCCGGCAAGATGCGCATGCCGCGGATACGATCCTTGAGCGCGGTAACGTCGGCAAGCAATTTGGCTGAATAAGGTTCCAGCCCTGCCGTCCTCTTGTCGGTGTAAAGACCGTATTCAATACGGTGGAATCCGGTGAAGGCCGGATCCTGCTCGCGCCTTTCAAGGAAATCGGCAACAGGATCGATCGTGTTGTGCAGATCGGCGAATTGGTCCGCCATGGGCTCGATCTGTTTGTAGGGCGTGCGGGCGCTTTGATACGCCTGCCTGGCTTTCTCAAGGTCGCCTGCCCTGATGGCGCCATCAAGTGCCTGGGTCACCTTGACGAGGCTGTTGGCCTGGGTCACCAGGAACACCTGGAACTCCGCAAGCGGCCCAAGATAGGCGCGAAGGGCGGGACGGGCGGCCTCCGCATCGGAGGCGGCCGACGGCGTTACATGCAAGGTGCCGCGCGGACTATTGAGGAGCCCGCAGGTGATTTCATAGTCGCCGGGCTTGAGCTTGGCCTGAAGTGTCTGGCTGATCCCCGGGGCGATATTCTCGCGCTCCTCAATGACCATGACGCCGTCAAGAATTTCCCACTCGAGAGCGCGATCCGATTTGTTCACGATCGTAAACGTCGCAGGTCCGGCGGCGACGGTGATCGTGTTCGGGTCGCATACACCGTCCTTGATCGTCACCGTGATCGCATCACCTGCGACCCCTTGCCTTGCACCCTTTGACGCATAGTAAAACGCAACACCACCGGCAACGACAAGCGCAGCTGCCCCGACGACGGCCAAATGCATCAGTCTTTGTGATGCGGGACGAGGGGAGGCAGAGCCGGCTGAATGCGACATGAAGGATCGTCCGATCAGTTCGAGGGTTTGGTTGCTTGCGCGCTCACGGCACCCGTTACGCTTGGCCGCACAAACATGAAGAGGCTGATTGCAAGATAGGAGAAATAGACGATCACTTCGCCGAGCGTTGGCATGTCCTGATAGCCGAACATGCCGGACAGAAGCGTGCCGAGCGGACTGCCGACAGGCAGGACGCCGCTAAGATCGATAACGACCGTCTGGAGGCTGTTCCAGACGCCCGCCTCGTGGAAATGCCGTAGCGTGCCCGCCAGAATACCTGCGGCAACAACGAGAATGAACAGACCCGTCCAGAAGAAGAACCGCCGAAAGTTCATGCGCACGCCGCCGGCGTAGATGCCGTAACCGAGCGCAATCGAAACCAGTATGCCAAGGACGGCGCCGACGGGTGCATCGCTTGATGTGCTCTGCTGGAAAATCGCCAGCAGGAAAAAGACCGACTCCAATCCTTCGCGTGCCACGGCGAAGAAGACCATGGCGACAAGCGCCGTTGCCTGTCCGCTCGAATGGGACAGCGCCTCGTCGATATGTGTATGCAATTCCGATTTGATCGAACGCGCGGCCTTGCGCATCCAGAAGACCATGGAGGAAAGCACGATGACTGCGATCAGGCCGACAATCGCCTCGAAAAATTCCTGCGCCTTTTGCGGAAACTGAGCGCTAACCAGTTGCAGTGCTGCGCCAACAAACAGTGACAATGCGATGGCAAGGAGAATGCCAACCCACACGGCAGGCATCCAGGCGCCGCGACCGGTTTGTTTGAGATAGCTCGCAACGATACCAACAATAAGGGCTGCTTCGATACCCTCGCGCAGCATTATCAGAAAAGGAACCAGCATGAATTCGCACCCCGGCGCAGACTTTACCGGTCAGATGATACGGTATAATACGCCGGGCGACTCATAAACTTTCGAGAAAAACGAAGCAATAACAATATATTAGAAGGATTCTAATCTAAATCTGGACCAAATTTCTCAATTATTTCCGTATGTTGAGTGTAATTATCCACTATAACAGACACCCATTCAATGGCCTGCCGTGGAAGATCGTCACATTCTTGCCTTATTTCTAAGCGGGCTGCCACAAGCCCGCTTGACACATTTGGTGCGTTCGGCAAATGTGAAACCGGTTTCACTCGCTTTGGGATAGCTGTTTGAAATTTGACATGACGATATTGGCGCCGCACGTGCCATTTCTCATCAAGGGTGCGCTTTTGACCGCGCAAGCTTGCGCAATGGCTTTGCTTGGCAGCCTGGTACTCGGCCTCCTCGTCGCCGCCCTGCGCACCTCATCCTCGCCAATTTTATCCCGAGCCGCCTTTATCTATGTGGATCTGTTTCGCAACATACCCTTCATCGTCCAGCTATTCTTCTTTTTCTATGGTTTGCCCGAAATAGGCATCTATATCGATGCCTTCACGACTGGGGTCATCGCCCTGTCGATCGCGGGCGGCGCTTTCAGTTCGGATGTCATTCGCTCGGGCATCCTTGCCATCGACACCGGCATCCTTGAGGCCGCTGAGGTCAGCGGACTTTCCAAGCAGGTCATCTTTCGCAAGATCGTCATGCCGATCGCGCTGCGTACATCCGTGCGTCCGCTCGGATCGGTCTTCATCAATCTTGTCCTGACCTCGTCGATCCTTTCAACGATCACCCTCAACGAATTGACCGGTTCTGCCAAGATCGTGGCATCGGATACGTTTCGCCCGTTCGAGGTCTATGCTGTCCTCCTGATCGTCTATGCCAGCCTGACCTATCTGATATCGCTGGCGATCGGGGCGCTGCATCGCCGTCTTAACCGCGACCGCATGCCGGACGTTGCCTGATGCGCTATACAAGTTTCACCTCCTACGACCTCGTTTTGCTGGCTCATGGGCTCGGGGTCTCGCTGGCGCTGTTTGCTGTAACTACACTTATCGGCCTCCTGATCGGCACGATGTGGGCCGTGATCCGTTTCTACCGCGTGCCAGTGCTCACCCCGCTGGTCAGTTTCTTCGCCGAGCTTCTCAAGAACTCCCCGGTTCTGGTGCAGTTGTTCCTTATCTTCTTCGGTCTGCCTGCCCTGGCCAGGATCAATGTGACGCCAGTCGAGGCGGCAATCATCACGCTCTCGGGCAATACGGCCGCATTCATCTATGTCATCGCTGTCGCAGGAATCGAGTCCATCGGACGCGATCAGATTGAATCGGCGCGGGTTTTCGGTCTGTCGCGCTGGCAGATCTTGCGCCACGTTGTTGCACCGCAAGCAATGGCATTCGCCATCGGGCCGTTGACAGGACTCCTCGTCAACCAGCTCCAGGTCACCTCATTGATCTCCGTCATCGGTGTCGTCGACCTGACCAAGATCGGTAACATCCTTAATCTGCGCACATTGAAGCCCTTCGTCGTGTGGACCGTTGTCGGCGGGCTCTATTACGTGACCGCCAAGCTGATCGCGCTTTTAGGTGCGCGATTGGAACGGCGTCTGCGCGCCCACACGGCATGGAAAGGTCTGTGAGATGATCAGCGCTCGCGGCGTCAAGAAATCCTTCGGTTCCGCTGTGGTGCTCGACGGTATCGATATTGACGTCAGCGTCGGCGAAGTCGTCTCCATTCTGGGCTCCAGCGGCTCGGGAAAGTCAACGCTGATCCGTTGCATGAACGGCCTCGAACGGCTCGACGGCGGCCGCATAACCATCGACGACTTCGATGTCTCGATTCCGAAGCAGCTTGCCGAGGCCCGCAAGCGTTCTGCAACGGTGTTCCAGCTTTTCAATCTCTATCCGCACATGACAGCGCTCGACAACATTACGCTTGCGCCGACAAAGGTCCTGAAGGTTCCCCGCGCCAAGGCGCAAGCCGAGGCCCGCGCCTTGCTCGACCTGGTCGGACTTGATGCCCGCGCTGACGCCTATCCGGCGCAACTTTCCGGCGGACAGCGGCAGCGGGTTGGCATCTGCCGTGCGCTTGCCATGAAGCCCCGCTACCTTTTGCTTGACGAGATCACCAGCGCGCTCGATCCCGAGATGACAGCCGAAGTGCTCAATATCCTCGGGCAACTTGCTCGCACCGGTACGACCATGGTGTTCGTCACCCACGAAATCGAATTCGCGCGGACGATTTCCTCGCGCATCGTTTTTCTCGACAAGGGCCGCCTCATCGTCGATCTGCCGACGGACGAGTTTTTTGCCGCCGATGGCGGCATGGCAAGGCCGCGTATCGCCCAGTTCCTCTCCAAAATGCGCAAAGACTAGACAATGATACTCATCGCAAACTCCGAGGCCTGGCCCGGTTTTGAAAAATCCGTCGAACTCCTCAAGCAGAGTGCCCACGGCATCGACGCAATGGTGGCCGGTATTACTGAAGTAGAACGCGAGGTCAAAGTGCGTAGCGTCGGCTATGGCGGCTGGCCGAACATGCTTGGCAAGATGGAACTCGACGCCGGCGTAATGGACGGGACGACGCGCGAGGTCGGCGCCGTCGGTGCGGTACCCGACACGTTACCGGTCGCCGCGCTCGCCCGCGAGGTGATGCGGCGTTTGCCGCACGTGATGTTGACCGGAGACGGCGCGCGGCGCTTTGCATCCGAGATCGGTTTTCCGCTCGACGATGTCCTTTGCGATGACAGCAAGCGCGTCTGGTGGGAGCGGCTGAAAGAGGAGCTGACCCCGGAACAACAGGCGGCATTTCCTGATATTGCGCTCGCACCGCTCAGCCGCGCCATCACCGATCCGGAACGGGTCCGCGACACGACCGTGTTTCTGTCAAAGGATATGACGGCAGGTATCCATGCCGCCACCTCGACATCCGGCTGGGCGTGGAAGTATCCGGGCCGGCTTGGCGATTCGCCCATCCCCGGCGCCGGCTTTTACGCTGACAGCCGCTATGGGGCTGCCGCCTGCACCCATACGGGCGAAATGACGATCCGCTGCGGAACTGCGCGCAGCATCGTCCTTGCCCTGCGCTTCGGTCATACGCTGCGAAAGGCGGTCGACATGGCGATCGATGATCTCGCCGACCTGAACACCGGCTTTCTTGCCGGCGTTGTCGTTCATGCAATCGATGCATCCGGCAATCACGAAGTCGCCAGTTTCCGCTGCCCTGAAGAAATCAAATATTGGTTCTGGGAGCCGCAAATGTCCAAACCCGAGCTGCGGATTGCGAGGCAATACGATCCGCGGCCCACAACACAAAGGGGAAATGCATGAAAATCATGATTGCAAGAATCGCGGCACTGGCCCTGACCGTTGCCATGGCCTTCACCGGCGCCGCCCATGCCGGCAAGATCGAGGAGATACGCGAGCGCGGTGCGGTGCGTATCGGAGTTTCGCTCGGCGGTGAGCCGATCGGCTTTCGTGACGACAAGAACAATCCGGTTGGCTACGATGTCGATGTCGCAACACAGCTTGCCGAAAAGCTCGGCGTGCCGGTCGAATTCACTGATGTCTCGGGTGATGCCAGGATCTCGATGCTCGTGTCCGGCCAGCTTGACATCGTCGTCGCAAACACGTCCGCAACGCTTGAGCGGGCCAAGACGGTGAACTTCTCCATTCCTTATAACCGCGCCGGCCTTCGCGTCATCGTCCAGAAGGACTCAGGTATTGCCAAGCTCCAGGATCTCGCTGGCAAGTCAGTCGTCGTCGGGCGCGGAACAACGGGCGAAAGCTTTCTGAAGAAGAGCGTTCCTGACGCTCAGCTCGTCTATACCGACAACTTCTCGCCCGATGGGGTTCTCTTGCTGCAGCAGAAGCGCGCGGATGCGGCAATCGAGGATTCCTCGCTCCTTGATTATCTCGCCACCAAGAACGATAACCTCGTCACGCTTCCTGGCCTTTACTCCAACGACCCGATCGGCATTGCCGTGGCGAAGGGCGATCCGGAATTGGTGCGCTGGCTTGATATGTTTGTTTCAGATTATATCCAGTCGGGCGCCTATGAGGCCAATTACAAGAAATGGTGGGGCGAAAAGGCTAACCCGCCGACGCTGAACCCGCTTTGGTAAGGACAAGGACGGGCCGGCTTGCCGGCCCGTCTCATTTCGATCGGGAGCTCTCGCGCGAAACGAAATAGGTCGGAATTTGGACCAATGTGCCGCCCGACCGAAACGCCTTGGTATTGGTCAAGAACCGCAGGATTTCCTTGATATAAGCGGTTTTGTCGTAGCCTATGGAAGAAATCGGATAGGCTTCATATTCGGCCAGCGTCACATCGTCGAAGCCATAAAGCAGGAACGCCTTCGGTCCGATCTTCAAAATTGCTTCTCTGTGGACGTCAAGCACGCCCATGGCCATCGCATCGGAGGTGCAGAAGACGGCGTCGGCGCTTTTCCATTCCGGTGATGCTGCGATGCGGCGCCCGCTCTCATAGGAATAGTCGCCGCGCAACTCGCCAATCAGCGCGATGCCGCTGCGCTGAAGTTCCGATCTGTAGTGGCCGACGCGCGCCTGCTCCACTGCCGACGCTGCGCGGCCCGTTACAAGGAGAGCGGTGCGGACACCTTTCTCGGCGGCATCGGCAACCGCAGTTGCGATCCCGGCCAGTTCATCAGGGATGATGGCTGGCGCTGCATCGTCGCGCATGCCGTTCAACATCAGCACGCTGTCATTGCGAAACATCTTGCGGACACTCGCCGCATCGGCGAAGTCCGAGAACACCAGCGCAGCATCGACGTGGTAGGCGATGCCATTGCGCAGGAACTCCTCGATCCCTTGTGATGAACCGACACGAACGAAGATTACCTGCTTGCCGATCGACTGGATCTCGCTGATCAGATGATCGAAAAGATCAAGGTCCGAAAGGTCGTGGATATGATTGACCACCACCGCAACGAGATTGACGGTCTTGGTCGTGAGACTGCGCGCCAAGAGATTAGGCTTATAGCCCAGCTTGCGCGCCGCCTGCAGTACGCGCTCGCGCTTGTCGGCCGAGACTGGCCGTGGCTCGCTTGACAATGCGCGCGACGCGATCGCACGCGATACGCCCGCAAGTTCGGCAACATCGGCAATCGTCGGCTGTCCGGTTCCCTTGCGCGGCTCGATCATGAAACCCCAAACCTTTCCATTTGGTCCAGGTCTTCAACCCGTAGCATGGGCGCTTGGGGTGGCGTGGACCACCCCATGCTTAGCCGCTTCGTCACCTCACGTTCAATGATAAAAGCGTGATCGTCCGCCGTCCTGGATGTTCAGACCGCGATGAGTGTCTTTTCTTCCTGTTCGGCTTTCAGGACCTGCAATTGCCGCTCCCACGCGAGCGCATCCCCTACGATCAAATCAAGATCGTCGCGTTTCGGGACGAAGCCGCAGAGACTGCGCACACGCTCGTTGCCAGCAACTAGGACCGCGGGATCGCCAGCACGGCGTGGTGCGACTTTCACCGTGAAATCCACGCCGGAAACGCGTTTTACCGCGTCAATGATTTCAAGGACCGAGTAGCCGTAACCATAACCGCAGTTTGCCGCCGTGCTGCGCCCGCCAGCCTCGAGATAGTTCAGGGCACAAAGATGCGCCTGCGCCAGGTCGCTGACATGGATATAGTCGCGGATGCAGGTTCCATCCGGTGTCGGATAATCGGTTCCGTAAACTTCCATGTGCGAGCGTTCGCCCGTCGCTGCCTGACTTGCAATCTTGATGAGATGCGTGGCGCGGGGGAACGATTGGCCTGAACGCAATTGCGGGTCTGCACCGGCAACGTTGAAATAGCGCAGCGCGACATAGTTGAAATCAGGATGGGCAACCGCCGCATCGCGCAACATCCATTCGGTCATCAGCTTGGAAGTGCCATAAGGCGAGATCGGCTGGTGAGGCATGTCTTCACTAATCGGGGTCCGCTCTGGCTCACCGTATACCGCGGCCGTCGAAGAAAAGATGAAGTTCTTCACTCCTTCAGCAATTGCCGTCTCGATCAGAGAGCGGGACTGAACCGTGTTGTTGCGATAGTAGGACAGCGGATCGCGCACGGAATCGGGAACGACGATCGAACCGGCAAAGTGCAGGATCGCAGTAATTGCGTATTTGCGGATGACATCTCTTACCAGCCCCTGATCGCCGATATCACCACGCACCAGCGGTACGTCGCTTGGCACCAGCCACGGGAAGCCGCAGCTCAAATCGTCGAGAACGACAACCGAACGGCCGGCATCTTTGAGGGCCAGCGTCATGTGGCTGCCGATATAGCCTGCGCCACCGGTAACGAGAACAGTCATGGGAGTACTCCTGGAGGGTTGAGAAACGTTTCGGATAGACAAGTCTTGCCAATCGATTACTGCGCCGTACCTCCTCCCTGTCCCTTCACTGTTCCTCCCATTGAAATCGCGACCGGAACGCGAACAAGGTCCCTGTCCCAAGTAACCTTGCACCCCGTGAGCCGGTACCGCGTGAAATAGAGATAGGCCTTGTCCCCAGTATCCTGGAAAGACGGTGCCTTCGCTTCCGGATCGAGCAGGGCAGGGTAGAACACCCTGCCTTCGGCGCCGCAATTATCCTCCCATAGCAGCGGTGCCTCGAAAACGAGAGTTGGCTCGGACCAATGCACCAGATCGCGAGACGTCGATGCATAGATGCCGGAGGCGGTCTTGCCATCTTCCGTGCGGCGGTCGCCGAATACGGCGATCACCGCATCAGTTCCCTTGTATTCAGATATCGAGCCGATCATGCGTCCAATCCTCGACGTCGATACCGGCGCGCAGACGTGGTCCTTTGCGTCTGCTGTCTGCTGGCGAAAGGGGTCGATGAACTCAACCGCGAAGTCCTTGCCGTCAAAGGCGCGCCAGGAGGATGGGGCGCTAAGATCCCGCGTGCGCAAGACGCAGTTGCCGCGCTTCTGGTCGCGATATCCATCGGCGAAGACCATGGCGTAGTACCAGCCGTCGCGTTTGATGATGTTCGTGGGATTGGCATAGCCAACACGCGCCTTTCGATCATTGGGGAACGGATAGGGCAGATTGGCCACCATAGCGGTGGCACCAGAACCTTTTTCCGGTGCGAAGGTCTTGCCGCCATCACGCGAAACCAGTGCGGTTACCGTATTCAACAGGCACGAACTATAGGATTTGTTGCTGCACAGGCCAGGCGCGCGATTGCCGCGCAGTTCCATATGAGCGAGCGCATAGACGGTCTTGCCGTCGCCCGTCCAAAGGCCACTGATCCAGCCCATGTCATCGTACTGATCAAGAACGTTCGATTTTTCGGCCTGATAGATGACGGTGCATTCAGGCCGCAAATTATTGAGATCGGGGCCGCTGAAGCGGCGATTGTCGTTATGGCTGGCGATCAGATGGACGTTACCGTCGGCATCGCGAAATGCGCGCGCCGGCGCATCAGGCACATGCGATTTGACGCAAGCCTGCTTTGCCCAATCGAACACCATTTCCTCCGGGCCGGAGACGGCGAGCGTGGCGCCCGCCGTTTCCTGCCCAAGAGCAGGCCCAGCCACCGCCAGCACGAGTGCGGCGGCAGCCATGGCGAAGCAATTGCGCATTATGCAACCTTGCGGACAGGTTCTTTGACGCGCTTGCTGGTGTCGGTCATCTTGTGGTCGACACCATTTTCCGTGAGGAACCGGTGCATTTCACCATAGGTCTGGTACCAGGCACGGTTGTACTTGTCGAAGAGCGACTGATCCCAATAGTCTTCAAGCTTGAATTCCTTGTTGCTGAAGACGTCGAAGCTCGGAATCTGATAGGTCTCGGCAAACTCCACCGTACGGCTGTCATAGGTGAAGTAGATCGACGGCGTGCCGTTCGACAAGGCCATCAGATTGCCGTGCAGGCGGTAGCCGAGGACGAGGTCCTTCGACTGGACCAGATCTTCATAATCGGCGACTACGTCGGAATAGAACATGCGCTCGCGATAGAGCTTCTCGACAGTATCATCGAGGAACCAATCAGAAACCCACTTGTTGGCTTTCAGCGCCGCGATCGCTTCCTCTTTCTGCTCTTCCGTGCCGAAGACGAGCTTCTTTTCTTCCACTTCGCCCTGTGACATCAAAACGGCATCGAAGCGACCGGCGAGTTCCTTGACAAGGTCACGATGGAACGTCAGGTAGCGCTTGATGTCCTGCGCGTAGGTCGGGGAGACTTCGCGGCGCATCGTGATGCCGATGTTCTGGACGTCGTCGAGAGCCGGCAACTTGATGCGCATTTCCGGATCGTTGCGGCGGAACGCCGTCGGGCAGCCGACGATCCTGACGTTGCGGATACCGATGTCCCAGAGCACCTGCGCGGAGTAGGCGCCACGCACACCGATCGACGCGGTGGAATCAGCCATCATGTGGAGGACGGTTTTGGTTTCCTCGGATAGCTCGAGCTTGCCCTTGACTGGAGCCTGCGCACCGATGCCGAAAGCGATGACCGGAAGGCCGAGACGCTTGAGGACCGGAATGGTCTGGCTCCAGCCCATCGACTGGTGAACGTAGTTGGAGCCACGCAGGAAGACGTAGTCATACTCCTCGCGAAGCCGATCAATGTCTTCCATCTTCGGTTCAGCGATGGGAAGAACACCGAGCTTGTCGTAATTCATCAGCTTCAGCGACGAGTCGAATACGAAAGCATCACCAATGTTGTGGTAATGATTGATGCTGCGCTGAACATCCTTGTAGTTGTACCAGCGAACACTGTCGTGATCGTACACTTCGCCTGAGGGGATCATTACGAGTACGCGTGCCATAGAAATTACCTCCGTTTGGCTTTCGGACTTAACGGTGTTTCAGCGTCAACTCGCTTGCGAGAGAACGATGTCCGCATTGGTCGTGATATTAATCGGTTGGTTGCGTGTCGATTTCAGTAGTCGTTCGTAGAGTGCAAGGTGCGCCTCGGCACACTCGATATGGTTGGTCGGTTGCCGGATACTGTGATGCAGGCGATTCCAGATCGTCTGATCGCTCAGAACCTCGGTGAAGCGGTCCGCAAGATCCTCAGCGCTGCGAACGCGGAAATGCAGCCCATCCTCGCCGTCGCGAACCTTCTCGGCCATGCCGCCGATATTGGAGCAGATTATCGGCCGACGGTGGTGCAGCGCCTCCTGAATGACGATCGGGGAGTTCTCCCACCACACTGAGGGCATGACCACCCAGTCGACCGACTGCATCAGGCGCGGCATCTCTGAATTCTGGTAGGCGCCATAAAAGCGCACGCGCGTTCCAGCGTCCTCGATAAGTTTCTCCATGCGATCCTGGAAATCGCGCGGCTGCTTTTCGAGATTGCCGCCAAAGATCATCAGGCGCGAATCTTCGCCCCAAACGTCTTCCGGAACGCGCGAAACGGCATCGATCAGGACGTCGACGCCCTTGAAGGGGGTCATCTGACCGAAATAAGCGAAGCGGCCACGGCGTGGCTTGGGCCCCGTCAGCTCGCGTGGCGGCGTCACGCCGTCGATGAAGATACCGTTTTCGATCACGCTCAGCTTTTCTGGATCAAGTCCCCATTCGGCATATTTGCGGGCAAGGAACATGCTCGGCGAGACAAACGCATCGGCAAGTTCGAGCATGCCGCGAACGAACCGCTCGCGTTTGAGGAAGCGTGCCGGCGGAATATCTGGGAAGCAGCCGTGACAATCGATCGGTGAGGCCTCGTTGCAGAGCTTGGCCGAACCTGCCTTCACCATCTGGCCGTGATTGTGGCAGATCGACAGGAATTCGTGGAACGTTACAAGAATGGCCGTATCGGGCAGTGCCTCGCGGATTGCGTAAAGCGCCTCCAGACCAAGGCCGAGGACATGGTGGAAGTGCACGACGTGCGGGTTGAGGTCGCCGACGAAACGCAAGAGATCGCGGCGTATCTCATCCGTATTGTTGTTGGAAAGGTAGAAGTGGTCGTATTCGTCCGCGTGAAAAAGAATTTCGTCGCTGCTGCGCCGCAGGCTCATCAGCGCGGTCGTTCCGTGGCGGGGAATCGGATGACCGGCCCGCGCCAGATACACGGACTGGACACCCGGCAGCGTGTTCAGGCCTTTGTGAAGATTATAGGAGGCGATCTCTGCGCCGCCCAGAGAAATGCTCGGGTGGGCGTGAGAGACCACGAGTACCCGAAGTTGCTCAGTCATTTATTGACCTCCGATGGAATGCCATCTTTCGTTAGAATCTTAGCCCAGCGCGAATCGAACACCTGGCGGTCAATGCGTTCGATCAGGGCGATCGTCGAAGCCTTGTCTGAAACAGAAATGTCGTCTGTGCCCAGCATCTGCGCCGAGGGCAGCCAATAGGATTTGAGACCCGACTGTTTCAGTTTGAGGCCGAGATCAAGGCCCTTTTCATGAGTGCCGAGATAGCCGCGCGTGAAACCACCGACCGAAAAGAGGGCGTCCCTTGGTAGGACGCAGCATTCGAAGGTGGCGGTAGCGACTTCCGTCGTGCCCATGCCCGTGACAGCGTCAATAGGGTAGCCGGCATAGCGGCTGATCAGGGCCCGATCGGACTGCGAGCCCGCCACCCAGGTGCCGGCCCAGCGGATCGAGTCATCCTCATAGGCCAGAGTTGGCGAAAGCACGCAGGCCTCGCGGTCCTGATAGGCGCCAAGCAGTTTTTGGAACCAACCATTGTTGCGCGGCAAGAGGGAGGCGGCGAGAAACACGACCGTCTCGGTCGATACCGCGCGTGCACCGACTTCAAGCGCATCATAAAGGTCTTCTGAACCGCTGGCTGACACAAGCCTGAGGCGCAGGCCATAGAAGTTGGCCAGCCTTCGAACGTGTACGCCGATCCGGTCGATCAACTCTGCCGCCGCGGCAATGACGATGGGCGCCCGGCGCGTTTCCGGATCGAGCGCGAGCAGCGTCAGGAGCGGGGCGATTTCCTCCACCCGCTCATCGACGCCGATCACGATCGCGGGACCTTCGGCCGTATCGAAGGCGCCGACATCCACGACCCCGAATATTTCAGGCGCCGGGCGGCTGACGACGCGCAAGAGCGGCACGAGCTGCTGATCGACAATATGGCGCAGAGCCCAGGCATTGGGATCGATTGCCCGGATCTGCCTGACCACAGCATCGCGCGAAGTGATGCGGGTCGGCGTCAGCGGCATGAAGGCCCTTCGCGTATCGCTCAGCGTGAGCTCGAGGTAGAACGGCGCGGTGCTGTCTCCCTCGAGTTCCGGGGCGAAGGCGACAAATCCGTGGGCGTGCCGGTTGGGGTTGAGCCCGGCATTGAACGGCGGCTGGTTGTCGAAGCCGCGGGTAACGTCGGGCCGGTCGACGCGCGTCCAGTTGCCGTCGAGCTGCGCCTCACCGCGATGGCGCCGCAATTTGACCGCTTCGACGTGACTATCGGGATCAAGCAGCCAGCCGGCAACCAACAGGCCGCTGCCTTCGACGCGGTAGACATTGTCGATGCCCATGCGTACCGGGAACGGCAAGGTCGAAACCGTCTCGGCGCCATCAAACCGGTTGGCGGCCGATCGCATCCGAAGGAGGATTTCCGTCGAGCTGCGGACGCGCGGCAGGATTGCCCGCACGTGGCCCGGCGTTTCGCGGGATCCGGCGATCACCCGCCGGTCATAGACTTCGGTGAACCGCCAGCCGCGGCGTCCACGAAACAGCAGCCGCTCGATGTCGTTGGGCTCGACCACTTCACTGGCGAGCAGGAGGCCGGCGAAACCGGATGCCTGGTCCTGAAGATCGGGACGGGCAAAGACGCTGATCGCGCACTCGGCGATCGAAGGCGTCTTGCCGCTGATCAGGAGGCGCGTCACCGATGGAGTGAGGTCCTGCGCCCAGCCCTGGACGAAGATTTCGCCCTCGTCGCTGCCGCCGATGAGTTCGACGCAGCCGTCCGAGCGCGCCCCCGCTTGAAGAAGGGCCGTGATTGCCGACAGCTTCTTGCGTCCGATCGGGCCGGAAATGAGGCCTTCCACCAGCCCGTCGATGACAACGGGCAGATCCGCGCCGGCTAGATCGGTCACCATGGCAACAAGATCGCCAATGGCGGCGGCGCGGCCCGCAAAGGCATAGCGCGTTGCCTGTGCCTTGTGCTGGAAGAGCACGGTTTTCAGCGATCGGCGGCGCAGGATATTGGTTGGCACGATGGCAACGAAGCCGTGCGTGCCGGCAGGCGAGGGGTCTTTCAGGTGCCAGCTGACAAGCGGCACCTTCAGGCTCATCGCCGGATCGCCGTTCAGGAATACTGTGACCTGTTCGGAAGTCAGGCCACCGATGCCGAGAACGAGAATAAGCGTGTCGTCAATTGGGCATCCGACCACCATCTCACCTTCCATCACCATCGGGTGACGTTCAGGTGCCTTGCCGGATCGGGACGCCGGCGTAAGTTCTTTTTCGTCGGGAAGCACGTGTTGCTACTCCATGATCTCAAGAAAAGGCGAACATCGAAATGCCGGCGCCAGCGGCGATGCCCACAAGCACGAACAGCAGCAGAAGCAATGGTTTGGCCTCGCCGCCCGAACGCTTGTGCAACGCGCCGATGCGTGTTTCGAGGCCCGCCACCACGCCGTCGAGGCGCATGAGGTGAACATCGAGTTCCGTCAGGCGTTGGTTTATGTCGCCGCGCAGCGCCTCGATGGAACTGCTGATATCGACGAGATCAACGGTCGGGCCGTTGCCCGTCCCGTCGATCACCGTGGTTGCATGGCGCTGGATCGACCGTTGATTGACCTGGAGCTGGCGCTGTGATGCCATCAGCACGTCGAGTTTGTCGAGGATGCGCGCCATGGGCGCTGCAATCAGGGCCTCGGCGGCCTGCTCGTCCGGGCGCGGCACGCGCAGCGGGTGCTGTTTGCCGGCCGTCGTAATGGCGACGACGCTAAGTTCTGCTGCGCGCCTTACGGCAAATTCCGGCAGCATCACATCGAAAGCATGCAGACCATCGCCAATGCCATTTCGCTTCAGGTCGGGCCGGTCGCGGTCGGCAACAGCCTCGGCAATCGGCTTGCCTTCGAGGAGCACGCGGATGGTTAGGCGGTTGGCGGGCGTTGCCGGATCGAAGGCCCAGCCGAAGAGGCGGCTGTTGTCGATTGCATCAACGCGGCCCTTGATGCCCTGCTGGCTATTATCCTGTTCGGGTATGGCGTTCGGCACAGCTTGCGCCGGAGCTGGAGCCTGCGGCGCCACTTTTGTCACAATCGACATGTGCGTTCCTCTAGGCTGCGACACGCGCAGGACGCAGTGTCTCGATCAATGCGAGATAGCGCAGTGCAGTCGTGTCTATGGGTTCTGGGTGACGGGCCCCGTGGCTGAGAATTTCGCGCAGATCTTTATCCTCCGCGATCCTTCGCATGGCAGTGGCCAGCGCCGTCGGATCATTCGGCGCTACCGTCAGACCGTTTACGCCGTCCTCAACCATTTCAGCCATGCCGCCAATGTTGCTGGTAATGACAGGGCAGTTCTGGCCCTGGGCTTCCTGGATGACGAGCGGCGCATTCTCCCACCAGATCGATGGCATGACCATGCAATCGACGGAGCGGATCAGACCGGCTATGTCTTCACGGCGGTAGGCGCCGCGGCGCTGCACGACCGGCGCAGTTTCAGCAAACAGCTTGTCGATCGACTCAACGAAGCTTTCGCTCTGGAAGGGCGCTGCGCCGTGAACGCGCACCTCGAAATCGAGTCCCTCCGCGATTAACTGCTTGGCCGCTTCGAGCAGCACGGTGCCGCCCTTCCACGGATTGAGGTTGCCGAAATAGCCAAACACCGGCTTGCGGCGTGCGGAGCTTTCACTTTGCGCCGGGGCGGGGCGCTCCGGCTGGCCGTTTGGAATGAGGCTGATCGCCTCTTCCGGCAGCCCCCACTCGACATAACGCTGCTTCAGGAATGCGCTCGGGGCCACGTAACCGTCAACGACACTCAGGAGGGACTTCAAGTGGCGCTCGCGCAGCACGAATTTATCGAGCGAAATATCCTTGAAACAGGCATGACAACGGTCAGGGCTCGCGCCGTAGCACAGCTCCTTGTCTTTCGTGCGCACCATCAGCCCGTCATGATGGCAAATCGGATAATAGTCGTGCAGGGTCATGATAATCCGGCAGTCCGGCAAGGTGCGGCGAACGATATGGGGGAATTCGGCGCCAAGCAAAAGCAGGTGATGCAGGTGCACGACGTCAGGCCGGAAATCCTGCAAGAGTTCGACAATGTCCGGCACGACGCCGTAAAGATCGATCTGGCTCATGAAGAACCGATCGAAATGCCCGGACCACAGCAGAATCTCGTCGCCATTCGAGCCGATGCTTTGAAAGCTCGTTCCCGGTCGCTCCTGACGATGGATCTGATTGGTCGCGCCAAGGAACAGCGCCTCGCATCCCGCTTTCTGATAGGCGCGGAAAAGATCGTGCGCAAAAATTTCTGTCCCGCCCGGGTGAAGGGCGGGATGGTTATGCGCGGCAACGAGAACACGCGTCATCGGCTGTCCTCCACATATTCGGCAATAAAGACGTCCTGATAGTGATCAGCGGGCGCGCCGCGCCAATGGCCGAGCGATTTCGTAACGACGGTAAGTCCGGCGCGCGTCAATGCGCGGTCGAGGAAACCGTCGTCGAATCCGACTGCCGCAAGCGGCGGCATCTCTGGTACGAACCAGCAGGGACCTTCGTCGTAGCGCTGAAATCCGAGGCGTGCATCGCGCTTTTTCGCGGTGTTGTCCTGTGCCGACTGGTCAACCACGAAGGCGGTCATGAAGACACGCCCGCCTGGCGCCAGTACCCGTTCGACTTCGCGAAGGTAGGCTGTGACCTCCTCGTCCGGCAGGTGCGTGACGACCGAGGTCATGATAATGAAATCGAACAGGCGGCTGTCATAGGGCAGCTTCAGTTCAAGACCATTGATCTCACCCTTCGGATTATAGAGCGAATGGGCAATATCCACCTGGCGGAACGCGAAGTTGGGGTAGGCGGGGCTGACCATGCGCTGGCACCAGTTGATGCCGCCGGCAACGGGGTCCATGCCGCAATAGCTGCCATGCTCGTCGTCGAGATATTGCGTCAGTGGTACCGCCATGCGGCCGATCCCGCAGCCGATGTCAAGCACGCGGCTGTTGGGCTGCAATCCGCCCATGCGAATAAAGTGGCCAAGGAATTCGGCGCCAACGGCCTGAAAATCGCCATCGCCAACAAAAATGCTGTCGGGATCCGGCCGCGGCAAAAACCGGTTGCGCAGCACCGCATCCGTCAACCAGCGAACATGATCTTCATTGAAGGGGAGGTGACGCTCGGCCCGCGCCTGCTTCAGTGCGATTACCTCGTTCAAGCTGCACTCCTTTTCGACTTCTCGCTGACGAAATCGGTCACGGTATCGTCCGTTTCCTCGCCAGCGTAAGTCGTCATCAGTTCGGTGATATCATCGTTCCAGCGTTCGGTGTGCAGCCAGGAATTGTATTGGCTTGCCAATCCGCGCATGTAATCGGGGCTGCGACGGATCGAACGCCGCTCGAAATGGTAGAGCGAGACGGCCGGCTGATAGCCAACCTGGAAGCCGATCTGGCGAATCTTCATGCAAAGATCACTGTCTTCGTAATCGCCGATCACGTAGTCCTCGGTGAACCCGCCGACGAGGTCGTAGATATCCTTGCGGGTGACGAGACAGGCGCCTGTGACACCCGGTACGTTTCGCGCGATTTGCGCCGGGGCATAATCGCCGGGCATGCCCTTGTAGAAATGGTGATTGAGCCAGACATTGCGTCGATCACGGGCAAAATAGAGCCCGGCATGCTGGAGAGAGCCATCTTCAAAGAGCAGCTTCGGGCCGATCGCGCCGAGCTTCTTTTGCTCAAGCAGGGGCTGCACCAGTGGCTCGAGCCAGCCGGACTGACTTGGCACGACATCGGAATTGAGCATGACCAGCACGGTACCGCTTGCAAGGCTGACGCCAGCGTTGCAGGCACGTGCGTAACCACCATTGCGATTCATCATGGCGAGCTTCATCGGCAGACCATGCAGCAGATGCAAGCCGCCCAGGAGATGTTCGGTGTCATCCTGAATCTCGGGCGAATCGAGCACATAGATCAGCTCGGCATTTTCAACGAGCCACGGATCCGTCGCCATGGCCGAAAGCTGGAACCGCAGGAAATCGAGATTGCGATAAAGAGGTACGACGATCGAAACGAGCGGCGCGGCAGGCATGACGCCAAATGCCTTTGTCTCCGCGATGCGCACCGTTTTGCCGAGCTTGCGTTCGACCTCTGTCAGGGCAGGTGCGAGGATATTCTCGAAGACCTCGCTGCGCGCATGCTGCGGCGGCACGGCACGCAGTATCCGGTTGCGCTGCGCTGCGGGTTCGAAAGGCTGCAACGGCGGAATAAGCGGCGCCGTTGCGCCGGAGGTCAGGCGCATCTGGAAGCGTGGCTGAAGCACGGGTCCTTGAGATGAGGTTTGCGGCAGCCATGCAACAAAGCCGGTAACGTCCGCACCGAAGCCGTCTTCTCGTTGCTCAGTCTTGCCGGGGAACTTGTAGAAATTCGGCTTGAGCGGCAAAATCCGCCCTTCCTCGGTCAGATGTTCGATGCCTGCGAGCATGGATGACGGATCGTGTGTCCAGCCGCCGACAAGCAGTCCGCCATTGAGGGCAAGCGCAAGATCGATCTCCGCAGCGGGATGCGTCATCGACTTTGCTATCTGCCGCGCTGTCAATGGCGCGCGCATCTGCATGTCGATCGCCGTTGCAATACCGGTCGTCGGAATCTGCGCGAGCTGGCGGACGAGGAATTCCCGAAGCTCGGGATGGGTCTGGTGCTTGCTCCACCACTTCTGAAACTCGTCCGGTGCCGCCGCTCGATCCGTCAGTTCGCGAATGGCGAGGCCATTCTTGCCGGTGAGAATGATATGAAAGGATTGCGGCAGGGGCTTGGTCGACTCGACGAGCAAGTGGCACGATTGCCAGCCTTTGCGCACACGGCTGCCAATCACGAACTTCGAGGGCAGGGCTGAGACGGAATTTGAGCCTATCGCGTAGATCGACGTTACTTCGCCGAGTTCCGGATCAATCGCAGTTTCAAGCAGATGCTGGCCATCGAGCGGCTGCGCGCAGACGCGTATCTTGCGCGGCTCCGGCGTCAGGGCAAGGGCGATCTCACGCACGACGCCGGCGAAAACCTGGTTCTGCGACAGACGGAACATGCTGCGCCAGGTGCTCAGGAGATTGGTAAGAAGCTTGATGTGTCCGGCTGCCGACAGATTGTTGACGGCGCGATCCACGTCGATATGCGCAAGCTCCGCCGCCGGATAGAGCATCGTTTGTTCCGTCGGTCCAAGCGCGCCGGCAGAAAGCGTCAGGCCAATCGGCTCGTCCTTGGTGCGCATCGCCCAAAGAACGCGTTGGCCTCCCGTTTCAAGAGGAATGTTGAGGCTGACCAGAGGAACGGGCTGTTCTTTTGATTCTAGCACGCATTTGGTCGATGCCCGCATCGCGCCAGGCAGGTCCCAGATCAGGACAGCAATGTCCGCGCAGAGCCGGGAGACATAAATACTCTCAGTATCGCCTTCAATGTCCGTCGAATAATCGAGGTTCAATACGCGGCCCTTTCATTCATATCGGAAGGAACGCGCCCCGCATGGAGCGGAGCGCGCAATTCGATTTCACGATCAATGGACGGTGAAATAGTTGTCCGGATGAGCCTGGACATCGTCCGAGCTGGTGTTGACCAGAGTAACGGAATCGCCGTGGCCAAGGTCGACGACCACATTGTTGCCAACCTGGGTAACACGCGAGGCGAGGTCTTCTGCGGAATGGATGTCCTGGCCGTTGATACCACTGGAGATCTGGAGGATGTCTTCCCCAGGGGTAAAATCGAGCACGACATCGTTGCCGCCGCCGCCGGTGAACTGGAACACGTCATTGCCTGCACCACCGATAAGGACGTCATCGCCAGCACCGCCTGCAATGAAGTCATTGCCGGCACCGCCCAGCAGGACGTCGCTTCCTGCACCACCGAAAAGCGTATCGTTGCCTTCTCCACCCTGGAGGACATCGTCGCCCTTGTCGCCGAAGAGAACGTCATCCCCGGCCTGGCCGCTCAGAACGTCATCACCATTGCCACCGAAGAGGACGTCGGTTCCCTCGCCGCCAAACAGAGCATCATCGCCCTTCTCGCCGAACAGGAGATCGTCCCCTTCATCACCAAAAATCGTGTCATGACCATTTCCGCCAAAGACAACATCATCACCGCCATGGGCGCGGATGAAGTCATCGAAACGCGAGCCAAACAAAACGTCGTCGTAGGCGCCGCCTTCTAAAGTGGCCATCTGCTTCTCCTTCTGTCCTGCTTTGAGTTTACTAAATGCCGGAACTGTTCCGACGTTTATGCTCTGACGATTGTGCACTGCACCAAATCGAAATGCAACCTAGTCTTGGAATATAAATGTGGCAATACATAGTAACAAATTATTACACGAACGTATTATGACATGTAATAATTCGTGAAAGTAATTTATCTTTGACACAATACTACTTTGGATATGTATATTATTTGGAACTATTTTATTTCTAAATTTGAAGTATTCTGCAAACATAATGGATCAGGGGCATTTCTGCCCCTTTTTTGCCTCTAATCCTCGCGGAAGGCCCTGTTAAAGCTGTCGGCGATCGGTGACGTGATATATTCGATTGCCTTGCGCGACTTGTGCACAATGACCACCTCGGCCGGCATGCCGGGGTAAAGCTTGACCTGCGGATTGGCCGCCAGCGATTGCGGTGTAATCTCGGCGCGTGCGACAAAATAGGCCGCGTCGGTCTTCTCATCGACCAGCTGGTCGGCGGCAAGATATGTGATTTTGCCATCAAGGGGCGCTTGCGCACGCTGATTATAGGCGGTGAGGCGCACCTGGGCGGGCGAGCCCACTGACACACTGTCGATGTCGCGCGGTCCGATCTTCATCTCGACAACGAGCGGCTCGTTTTCCGGTACAATATCAAGGAGCGGTTCACCGGCCGCGACAACGCCTCCGGGCGTGCGCAGCCGGATGTTGGCGACGATACCGGCCTGGGGTGATTTGATCTCCACCCGGCGCATCACATCCTTTGCTGCCACGATCCGCTCTTCGACATCGGCAAGTTCGACCTGGCTTGTGGTGATTTCACCGGCGATCTCCGCCTGCATGTCACTTTCGATGCCGGTCAGGGCAAATTCGGCGCCGGCCTTGGCCTGTTCCGCCTTGGCCTTGTCGCCGGCATATTCGCCGCGGTCACCGGCAAGCTCGCTCAAACGCGTGTCGATTTCGATAAGCTTTGAGCGCTGGGCAAAGCCCTTGGCGACGAGGCTGGCAATCGCCTTGCGCTGTTCATCGATGAGTTCGATCTGACGGTCGGTCGCCCTGGTCTGCACATCGAGCGCCTTTGCCTGTTCCGTATACTGCTCGATCGTCTTCTTCTGAATGTCGATCTTGCTTTCTTTTTGGGTCTGACGTTTGGCGAAGAAGACCTGCTCGGCTTTCATGGCGCTGTCGGCGGAGATATCGCCCACCTCGCCGAAGTTGGCCGGGAACGTGATTTCGCCTTGGCCTGCCTGCTCGGCGCGCAGACGCGCAAGTTTGGCAATGAGGCCGACGCGGCGGCTCTGCAGGGATTGGAGGTCCGAACGGGCACGGGTGTCGTCGAGCTTGATTAGCGGCTGGCCCACCGTCACCTCATCGCCCTCCTGAACGAGAACACGATCGAGGATGCCGCCCTCGAGATGGCTAACCGTCTTTCGCTTCGAATCAACGATCACGCTGCCGATAGCCACAGCCGCACTGCCAAGTTCGGCTGAATAGGCCCAGCCGAAAAAGCCGCCGAATGCGATGGTAATGGTCAAAACGCCAGCAATGATCAGCCGGCGCAGCGGCGGATGGTCGGAATCGTGCTCAAGCTCGGTATACCAGACTGGGCGGGCAATCGGCCGATGTGATGCGGGCAGGCCGCCTGCCGATTGCGAGGGGAGGGTCGCGTTTGCGCGAACCGGCAAGTTTTTCGTGGTCTTGTCACTCATGCTCCGGCAGCCCCCATTTTCGAATTGACCGGCGTAATCGAGGCGACCACGTCCGTACGTGGCCCAAACTGGGTGATCCGGCCGTTCTCCAGGACAAGGAGCTTGTCAGCCACCTGCATGATCGTTGGGCGATGGGCGATCATGATGACGATGGCGCCGTCGTCGCGCGCCTGCTCGATGGCTCGCATCAACGCTCGTTCGCCAACCGAATCGAGATTGGCGTTCGGCTCGTCGAGGACGATCAGCCTCGGATTGTTGTAGAGGCAGCGGGCCAGGCCGATGCGCTGCCTCTGCCCGCCCGAAAGCGTCAGGCGGCCATCGCCAACCGGCGTATCGTAACCAAGCGGCAGGCGTCCGATCATTTCATGGACATCGGCAAGGCGTGCGGCTTCAAGCACGCGTTGCGGCTCGCTGTCAGTCATTCGCGCGATGTTGTCGCGAATCGTGCCCTCTAGCAGAGCGACCGATTGGGGCAGATAGCCGGCAATCTCGCCGAATGACCCGCGCTCCCATAGATAAACATTGTTGCCGTCGAGGAACACGCCGCCTGCCGTCGGGCGAACAATGCCGATGAGCAGGCGGGCCAGGGTCGATTTGCCGGCCGCCGATGGCCCGACGATGCCAAGCACCTCGCCTGGCGACAGGGAAAATGAAATGCCCTTGATGATCGGCACGTCAACCCCCGGCGCCGCATAGACAAGCTTGTCGACGACAAGATCGCCATGGGGGCGGGGTGTCGGCATTGTCTGCCGCACCGCCAGATTCTGCGAAAGCAATGACTGGATGCGCTGCCAGTTGCCGATCGCCTGTACCCACAGACGCCAGTTATCGACGACATGATCGAAGGGCAGCAGCAATCGGCCGACGAGAATGCTCGCCGCAATCATGGCGCCCGGCGTGATCTGGCGGTCCATTGCCAAAAGCGTGCCTGCGGCAAGGACCGCGATCTGGACCATGAAGCGCAATGTGCGGGCAATCGTCGCCATGGCGCGGCTGCGGCTGCCACCGAGATCGAGAAGGCCGATCGCATTCATCTGCAGCGCACGCCAGCGGCGCGCAAGCGCGGGCAACATGCCCATCGCCTCAATGACCTCGGCATGACGAAGCGTGGCGCCTATCTTCGAAACCGCCTCGATATTGGCCTGATTTGCATCTTTCACCAGGTTGCGTGTCATCAGGTCGGTGATCACGCCACAGCAGACCAGAACGATCACGGCGATAACGCCGATAATGCCGTAGATCGGGTGCATTAGAAAAAGTGCCGCGAGGAAAATTGGCGACCAGGCCGCATCAAGCGGGGCACTTACGGCCGAAGAGGTCAAAAAACTGCGCAGTTCGGTAAGATCGCGCAGCGACTGCGTCGCCTTCGGCAGGCCCTGATCGATCGACGCCTCGACGGCAGCAGACAGAACCGGAAGGTTCAGCCGGCGCACCAGCGCACTTCCCATTGCCTGAAACGACATGGCGCGAATGAACTCAAGCACGCCGAACACAATAAGTCCGCCCACCGCCAGAATGGTGAGCATGACAAGCGTGTCCTTACTCTGACTGTTTAGAACCCTGTCATGCACCTGCAACATGTACAAGGGTACTGTAAGTTGCAAAATGCTGATGCAGGCACTGAGCAGAGCGGCATAGAGCAAGCCCGCCATGAATATCCTACGTGCCCGTAAAACCAGCGCTTTTGGCTCTGCGAGTGCCGCCGACAGCGCTTTTTTACCAGCATGGCTCTTGCCATTTGGATTGATTTGACGAGTATCTGTCATCTGTGATCTGCCTTGGAAATGACACAGCCCTTGGTTAGCCCTGGGGCCTCGGTCTAATGAAATAGACTTATAGAGTATTACTGCACAGAATGTGACAGAAAAAAGTTCTTTTGGTGGGGAAATCAACGAAGGAGAACCGAGAATATACTTGTAACTTACTTCAAATTTTGAAGTAAAATAGACTAGGAGAGAAGGATGATACAAAAACTTCTGCACGAAGGAGTGGAAGTCGAAACATCTATCGACGGCTTCAAAACCGCCGATTTCCCTGAAGTAACAGCAGATATCAAGAAGGCGACTCCGGCGAATCATACGGTTGTCGTGACGCACTTCGAACTGGCGCGCATGATAGAACGCGTCAATCGTCGCTTTGCCGGCGTTCTGCGCAATGAAATGACGAGGCTTGGAATCGAGGACGTGGGCCCGGCCCAGGCTATGGTTCTTTTGGCGATCGGGGACGTCGAGCTGTCGGTTGGAGAACTGCTGGATCGCGGTCATTATGTCGGTTCCAACATCTCGTATTACCTGAAGCAGCTTGCTGACGGAGGATATATCGACAGGGTCGCGTCGCAGCGTGACAAACGATCTGCGCGTATCAGACTGACGGAAAAAGGTGAGCAATTGTGTGCTGATCTGCGCAATGCAGGTGGCGCCTACAACCGAATGCTCGCGCGGAACGCAGAAGACCTTCGCAACCTGGAAATCGCCTTCCAGACCTTGCATCGGCTCGAACTGGTTTGGGGCAATGCCGCGCGCTACGGAATCTGATTTGCATTTGCGCAACACCCGCGAAGCTTCGGGCGACCGTCGCGTTCCCTCTTCGGACCGTTGCTGACGTCATGCATGTAGCATTTGTTCACAGGCGTGGCTTCGGGCAGTTTGCGGCACTGGCCTCCCACCTTGCCGAAACGGGGCACGACGTCAGCCTGATCAGCGAAACGGTCGATCGGCGTATTCCATCGGTGCGCGTCATTCGCCATCGCGTCGAGCCCGGTCCCCGGGCCGACGGCCAGATGGCGCGCCACCTGGGGATCCCGGACCACCATGTGCGCATCGGACACCGCGTTGCGGAGACGTTCGATGCAATGGTTCGTCATGGCGAAAGACCGGACATTATCATTGGCCATATCGGATGGGGCAGCATGATGTTCGTCAAGGACATCCTGCCGCAGGTGCCCGCCATCGGCTATTGCGAATTCTTCTACCGGGCTGAAGGAGCCGATGTCGGATTTGCCCCCGATGACATCCCCGACATCGACACCCGAAAGCGGTTGCGCCTGCGCAATACAGCTCAGCTTCTCACCCTTGAAGCGATCGACGGCGGCATGAGCCCGACGCGCTGGCAAAAAAGCCTCTACCCGGCTCAGGCGCAACGGCGAATCGCCGTCTGTCATGAAGGCGTCGATACCCAGCGTTTCCGCCCCGACCGCAGCGCGAGCCTCAAGTTTCCGGACGGACGGCTGCTTAAACCCGGCGATCCGCCCATCATCACATTCGTCGCCCGCGACCTCGAGCCGTACAGAGGATTTCCGCAGGCGCTGGCTGCGGCGGCGAAGGTTATTCGCAGCCACCCCGAGGCTATTTTCGTCTTTGTCGGCGCAGACGGCGTCAGCTACGGCAATCCCCCGCCCGGAGGCGGTTCCTGGAAGGATAAGTTGCTGGCGGACCACGATATTCCGGCAGAGCGGATCGTGTTTCCCGGCGCCATCTCACATGACCTGTTGCGCAAGCTCTATCAGGTGTCGACGGCACACATTTACCTGACATATCCCTTCGTCCTCTCCTGGTCGGTCATCGAAGCGATGTCTTGCGGCGCCCTGATCATCGGCTCCGATACCGCGCCGGTTCAGGAGGTCATTCGCTCCGGACAGAACGGGCTTCTCGTTCCTTTTTACGATACAGACGCCCTTGCCGAAACGATACTCGACGTCCTCAAGGAACCGCAAAGATTTCTCCCCTTGCGCGTTGCCGCGCGCCGCACGATCGAGCGCAACTTCCGTTTGATCGATTGTATTGGGCGACAAAAAGCCCTCATCAATGCCGTCTTGAAGGCCGGCTGACGCCTGACGCTTGTGATTGCGGCACTGTGATCTTAAATGTCGCCCAGACCGCTGGTATTTTGTTGGCGCCGATTCTCTCCGTGGCTTGGAATCCTTTGTCAAACGCGCCGGGCATGTTACCTCTTCTTGATCGCAAAAATGGATGTGAAAACTGTGACCGAAGCCGAAATCGTTGAAATCGAGTCCTGGCTCAACGCCCAGGGCATTTGCGGAGCATCGGAAACCGATCTCATGAATGGTTTCTGCGAACGGTGCGTTGCGGCTGGTATCAGGCTCGAGCGTGGAAACGCATTTGTCGATACACTGCATCCAATCTATGAGGGACGGGTGTTCCTGTGGCGCCGCGAGGGCGAGCTCGAACGCGCGATCATCGAATATGGCTCGTCGCAAGTTGGTGAAAGCGCCGAGAATTGGCAGGCATCGACATTCTATCATCTGCTGCAGGTCGGCGAAGTCGAGATGCGGCAAAGGCTGACAACTGACGAAACGCTGGCGTTTCGCCAGCTCGCAACCATGAAGGATGAAGGATGCACTGACTATCTTGCAATGGTCATCCATTTTTCCAGGCAAGGCAGCATCGGCGAAATGGACGGTTTTTTTTCATCATGGACCTGCGATCATCCCGAGGGCTTCAGTGAGGCTGATATTGCCGCTCTTCGGCGATTGGTGAACGGTCTTGCGCTCGCCATGAAGTGTGCCTCACTGACTCGTATCGTCAGGACCCTGGCGGAGGTCTATCTCGGGCACGATGCCGCAAAGCGTGTCCTTGCAGGCCGGATCAATCGCGGCGCTGCCGACCGTATTGAGGCGGTCCTTTGGTATTCGGATCTGAGGGACTATACGCGCATATCCGACGCTGCTGCCCCTGATGCCATCATCCCGATGCTGAACGACTATGCCGAGGCCGTCATATCGTCGATCCAGGAGATGGGCGGTGACGTGCTCAAATTGATTGGCGACGGAACGCTCGCGATCTTCACCGACGGCGATTCGGCAGACGCTGCAACCGCGGCCTTGCGCGCCCAGGCCGTGCTGCGCAAGAGACTGGTCGTCCTCAACCGGCAACGCATTGAAGCCGGCCAACCCGCGACCAATGTTTACCTTGGCCTGCATATTGGCGAGGTGTTTTTTGGCAATATTGGCAGCGATACCCGTCTTGATTTTACGGTGGTCGGGCCGGCGGTGAACGAAGTCAGCCGCATCGCCTCGATGTGCCGGTCCGTTGACCAGGAAATCCTGATTTCAGAGCGTTACGCCGCGACGCTGCCGGACCCGTTTCGCTCAAAACTCGTCTGCGTCGGCAAGTTTGCCTTGCGCGGAGTCGGGCGGGCGCAGGAACTGTTCACGATCGATCCGGTCATCATCCAGAAGGCCATGGCTTCGGTGTGAGTCGATGGCATCGACTGTTGCCACTGACCCACAGCGCACTGGCGGTCAATACATTCATCGCATAGTCGCCACGACCTAGAATATGTCCGCGCCCTTCAGACCGCCTTATGGGGGAGTTGCAGCCACCCGATTAACCCTGCGGCGCGACTGCGGTATTTGAATAGGGATAATCCCTTTGAATTCCTCTTTCTAACTCTGCACCACAGTTGATATATTATCCCCATTACGAAGATTTATTCGACACCACGGGATAATGTGAACGATTTCAGAGAATTAAACTCAGATCATTCGTCAGCTTGTCGATACTGAACAGGATTACGAAACCTATGGAACGAGGCTCAGGGAATATGAGCAGCGCTTTTCCGGTTCCATGTCGTGGAAGACAAGCACGAACGACAAGGAATATCTCTACAAGAAAACGGGTGGAATCTGGAAATCACTCGGCCCGCGTTCGGTGGAAACCGAAACTGCGTACAGGCAGTTCCACGCTGGTCGCCAACAATCGAAGGAACGCGTGGCCCGTCTTGCACAGCGTCTCGATGAACTCGCCCCTGTCAACCGAGCACTGTCGATAGGCCGCGTGCCACAGCTGACAGCACGCATCATCCGGGCGTTGTACAAGAGCGGATTGATTAGGTACCGCAATCACAGTCGTGGGAACCCAATGCCCTGTTTGTCTATGAGCGCCTTGCCGGTGTGCATATCAGTAGTGGTCTTCTCTCGACGCAAGACGTGGACCTCCTGATGGATTCCCGATTCAGCCTGCGACTGATCGGCAAGAACGCCTCACAAAAGGGGTTGATCGGTATCCTGAAAAAAGTCGCTCATTCCTTCGAACCGCTGGCCAAGAACAGTTACCGGCCGCCAACCGCGATGGCTTTCTTGTCGATCTGATCAGGCCGACGCCGAAGAACAGTGCTCAGGATGGTGGCCTGCGCGCCGTTGAAATCGAAGGTCTCGCATGGCTTGTCAACAGTCCGAAGGTTTCGGCCGTAATGATCGAGCAACGCGGCTATCCGCTCAGCTTTTCCTGCCCGGACCCGCGAGCCTTCGCACTTCACAAATTGTGGCTGTCTCGCCATTGCGATCGCGACGCTGTCATACAGTCGCGTGACGCAAAGCAAGCCCGGGTCGTGGCCGAACTCATCGGCGCCCGCCTGCCGCATCTTCGCTACGATTGCGACGATCTGCGGGCCCTACCCTTGTCATTACGGCAGCTTACCGCAGAGCTCAATGCATCAAACGAAACCGGCGAGCCCAATCTCACACCAAATTGGTGATCGACCTCGGGCCGGAAGCAGACGATCTGATTGAAGTCTGCGCTAGCTTCCTTCATTGCTTGGAACATGAGTTCGGCATTCACTGTCGGCATACCCCAGATGACAGCCTCAATTGCGCGCCACTCGAGGGTTCTGCCGGCAAGGTTTCACGAGTGAACTCCCGCGACAGTGCTGGTAACTGTGTTGAGAGCAGGGTACCGCGAGGACTATCTTAAGCATATGGCATTCCTACGTTGCCGTATTTGATGGCGAGTATGGGTTGTCGGACCAACAAGGGTAAAGCATGTAACAGTTAATCGGCGACACGGGTTAACGTCCGCAGTTGGAAACCGAGCGGCAGTAAGCTGGCTTGCGGGCCGGATGCGAGAGAGAAGACCGACAAGCCGACGATCAGCCTGTGATGAAATTTGCTGCTGAGCATCACATATCATGGGCTCAGGAGGCCTCGAAAGTGCGCCAAATCTACTCTTCGACCACCGTCCAGTTGTCGTCCGGGTTGAATTCCTTGATCGCGGACACGCGCTCTTCGGTGTTCCTCCCAAAATCCCGCTGGTAAACAGGACTGACGTCATTGATGATAAACGTCTGTACACCCGTTACCCCATATTCCACCGGCCAGGCGATGAGAGCGAAGCCGCCGGTCATGTTGCCGTTGACGATATAGCTCTGCTTTCCGCCGACGACATTTGCCCCCTGTCCGGTAAGGATCCGATAGCGATATCCATAATAGCCGCTGCCTTTCTTGGCCTTTCCGAAAGCGGCGCTCTCGATCAATGCGGCAGCTGGGCTCTCCTCTCCGTCTGCTCCCGGCGCCCAGTAAAGGCCGTCCCTTGCGCCTTCCCTGCTGATCAATTTCTGAGCAAACTCATAGACACCATCACCATCCCTGTCCTCCTGCGCATATTCGTGCTGGGCGTTGGCGTAGTCATGCATGGTCTGGATCGTTGC
>NZ_JBBNAM010000166.1:0-2179 GCF_037994425.1 Phyllobacterium sp. | reverse complement strand
GAGGACATTTGACGTGCATCGGCAACACGTCCCGCGGTACGCTGAACTTACGTAAGAAATCGTCGAACCGATATTGCCCTTTGGGGAAGTGCAGACTGCAAAATGGAAGCTGACTTCGCCGGCTTCGCAGACCCACGGCGAATTACCGGATGTCTATGATGAACAGCTATTTCAGTCAGATCAGCGTTCGTCGTCGACGAGCCGCGCCAGCGCCTTCGCTATTTGGTCGTTCAATTCGCGGTTAAGCGAGGCCCGCTCCTCGCGCATGATCAGGGCCACCTGCTGGCGCTTGAGGCCTTCGGTGGCGCACCGGCTCTGCTTGTCCCTGACAATGCCAAGGTGGCGGTGATCAAGGCCTGCCATTTTGATCCGCAGGTCAATCGCACCTATGCCGGGATGGCGGCTCATTACGGCAGTGCCGTCCTGCCGACCCGGCCACGCCGTCCGCGTGACAAGGCGAAAGTCGAAGCCGCGGTTCGTATCGTCGAGCGCTGGCTGCTCGGGCGGCTGCGTCACCGCGTCTTCTACAGCCTTGGCGACGTCAACGCTGCGATCGTCGGATTGCTCGCTGATCTTAACGATCAGCGTGTTCTACGCCGTGTCGGACGGACAAGACGACAGTTGTTCGAAGAGCTTGATTACCCCGCTTTGCGGCCTCTTCCGGTCGACCGATACGTCTTTGCTGAATGGAAGATACGCCGGGCCGGTCTCGATTATCATGTCGATATCGACAAGCACTTTTACTCCGTGCCCTACCGTTTTGCCCGTGAGCAGGTCGAGGCGCGGATCACGGCCAATACCATCGAGATCTTCTACAAAGGCGAACGGATCGCCGCCCACCGGCGATCGAGCGGCAATGGCAAGCACACGACGACGCCAGAGCACATGCCATCTTCGCACCGCCGCTTTGCCGACTGGACGATCGAGCGCATCAGCCGCGAGGCATCGGCAATCGGATCGGACGTTGCGTTGCTCTGCGAGCGCATTCTCGCCGACCGGCCGCATCCCGAGCAAGGCTACCGGGCCTGCCTGGGCATTATCCGCCTCGTCAAAGCGTTTGAGCGCGAGAGGGTCAATGCGGCCTGCGGTCGGGCATTGGAAATCGGCGCTCGAACCTATGGATCGGTGCGCTCCATTCTCGACAATCATCTCGACCGATCTTCGGCGTCATCAGGCACAGCATCATCTGAACCCATCCACCACTCCAACATCCGCGGTCCCCGCTATTACCACTAAGGAGAAGTCATATGCTTGCGCATCCAACTCTTGATAAACTGAACGATATGGGCCTGACCGGCATGGCCAAAGCCTTCAACGAACTGCTCACCAACGGCGAAAGCGATCAGCTTTCCCATGCCGAATGGCTCGGACTTCTGCTGGAGCGAGAATGGAGTTCGCGTCACGATCGCAAGCTTGCCGCCCGTCTGCGGTTTGCCAAGCTTCGTCATCACGCTGTGCCAGAGGATGTCGATTACCGCAGCGAACGCGGTCTCGATCGGGCGCTGTTCATGAAGCTGATCGGCGGCGATTGGATCGATGCTCACGACAATCTCGCGATCTGCGGGCCGTCCGGCGTCGGCAAAAGTTGGTTGGCTTGTGCGCTTGGGCACAAGGCCTGCCGGGATGACCGCTCTGTTCTCTATCAGCGTGTGCCGCGGCTGTTTGCCAATCTTGCCCTTGCCCACGGCGACGGCCGTTATGCCAGGCTTCAGCGCACCCTCGGTCACGTCCAGCTCCTGATATTGGACGATTGGGGTCTTGAGCCGCTCAACGAGCAGGCCCGCCATGATCTTCTCGAGATCCTCGAAGACCGCTACGGACGCCGCTCCACGATCATCACCAGCCAGCTCCCGGTATCAGCCTGGCACGAGATCATCGGTAATCCAACCTACGCCGACGCCATCCTCGATCGCCTCGTTCACAACGCTCATCGCATCGACCTATCCGGCGAAAGCTTGCGACGAAATCAGATCCGGAAATCTTGACTCATTACACGATTGAACTGAGCAGGACCCCAGCCTCAAGGGGGCGAGATCATCCCGGAATCCGGGGGCGCAATCATCTCGGAACAAAGGGGCGGCTTCATCGGAATCGGCACGAACGGGGTGAGCGTGACGGTGGAATGCAGTGATGTCGATGGGTTGACTGCCATAATAGGAGCGCTGGGTCATGTTCAGAC
>NZ_JBBNAM010000165.1:0-3624 GCF_037994425.1 Phyllobacterium sp. | reverse complement strand
GTTATGCCATCTCGGATTTGATGTCAGGTTCAAGAAGCTCTGGGAGTTCTACCTCTTCTATTGCGAGGCTGGCTTCCGGTCGGAATATATCGACGTGAGACAGGTGTTCTACAGGAAATGAAGCAGCGATCCGGTAACACACCAAAGGGCGTCTACCCACAACCACCAACAGGTGAGCATGCAATTGCCCGCATCACGATTGAAAGTGCGCCGGGGCGTCGTTTCGGGGTCTCTGAGCGTCGAGCGGCGGGCATATCTGCGGGACGAAATCTCAGCAGAGGCGCCGACGTACCAAGAGCGTCAGATGAGACTGCAAGGCCCGCAGTTTTTCTCACTTTTATCGGAAGTGATCCCCGGACACGAAACTGAGCCTTGAGGGCATTTGCTTGCGGGCGCTTCTCGACTAACGTCTGATCGCGCATTTCAACAAATTCAAGGAGAGAGCGATATGCCCACGATCACTACAAGCGATGGCGTCGAGATTTTCTACAAGGACTGGGGCTCGGGACAGGCAATCGTCTTCAGCCACGGCTGGCCGCTGTCGGCCGATGACTGGGATGCGCAGATGATGTTCTTTGTCAATCAAGGCTATCGCGTCATCGCCCATGATCGACGCGGTCACGGGCGCTCAAGTCAGGTCAGTGACGGTCACGACATGGACCACTACGCTGACGACCTCGCAGCCCTGACGCAAGAGCTTGACCTTAAGAACGCCATTCACGTCGGCCACTCCACCGGCGGCGGGGAAGTGGTGCACTATATCGCCCGCCATGGCGAAACACGCGTAGCGAAGGCGGCGCTCCTGAGTGCCGTGCCGCCGCTCATGGTGAAAACAGACGCCAATCCCGGCGGCCTGCCCAAGGATGTATTCGACGACTTCCAGGCACAGCTTGCTGCGGGTCGCAGCGAATTCTACCACGCCGTGGCTGCCGGTCCGTTCTATGGCTACAACAGGCCGGGCGCGAAGCCTTCCGATGCGGTAATCAACAACTGGTGGCGGCAGGGCATGATGGGTGGCGCCAAGGCCCATTATGACGGGATCGTCGCCTTCTCCCAGACCGATTTCACCGAGGATCTGAAAAAGATCACCGTCCCCGTTATCGTGATGCACGGCGATGACGACCAGATCGTTCCCTATACCGATTCCGCGCCACTGTCGGCAAAACTCTTGCAGAACGCAACGCTCAAGACCTACAAGGGCTTTCCGCACGGGATGCCGACGACCCATGCGCAGACCATCAACGCTGACCTTCTCGCGTTCTTCAGGACGTGATTGTATTGGCGGGGCCGACCACTGGCCCCACCACCCGCACCGATAGGGCAGCCCGGAACTTCAAGCTTCATTTCGCAAAGTTGTATGAACACCGTCCCTGCGAAACGATCGGGCGCAAGGGAGGGCAATCCGCTATTTGAAACTGATCGATGCGAACGATTGGCTGCATCAATGATTGCGCCTCGATCTATCGCTTGACAGTTGCCATGTCGACCAAGCCCACACTATGACCGAGCTCCCGTAAGATCTTGGTGGCCTCGAGCGCTGATGGACCATGGAACCGATGGCGATGATCGTCAATTCGGAACCCTCGAAATGGGTAATTGCCTTTTTCGAATTTGAACGGCAGTCATTCAGGGGAGACAACCGGATCCCTCCCGCTCAGCTCTGCGGGCGAAACCTTGGCAAAAGCGCCAATTCACCGCGAGCGTCTGATGCGACCGCCCGATCCCGGCCCAAGATCGCAAACGCCAGATGGAAGCGCCAAATGGCTTCCGTTGGGTATGGTGCTGAGGGCCTGCCCGCAGATGCACCTCTAAAAAAAAACGTTGTCGCTGACGCTTTGCACATGCGACGTTCCTTGGAGGCGCTGATATCGTTCGATCCATGCCAGGGTTGCCACATCATGATCGGCTCATGTCGATCTTGACCTTGACTACATCTCCGGGCTGCAGCGTGGTACCTTCTTCAGCGGGAAGCTCCTCGGTTTTTCCATTTGAGTTCCGGACAATGCTGTATTGCATTACCGGAGCATCCTCGGAGTTGCCATGACCCATGGCAGCCGGCGCGTTGACAAGTGCCTCGGTCATCAGGTTCCTGTTCATCCCAAGCTTGAGATTGCTCTCGTCAATCGCGGCTTGCGTCGATTGGATCTCGGTGGCCAATTCCGCCTTTCGCTCGTTTTCGAGATCGGTCCCGTTCTGCGTGGATTTGTTGATTTCCTGTTTGGCGCGCAACGAGGCGGTGTCGAGATCGAGAAGCTTGCCTTCCATGTCAGCGATCGACGTTTTTAATCCCATCACGCGTGAATTCACGACAAGCCCCTGGTCTGCCAGTCCTCCGATACTCGTCAATTCCTTGCGTGTCAGATCCATCTGCCGGTTTTGCACGTCCACTTTCTTCGCAAGCGACGCAATTTCATTCTGATACAGCGTCTTGAGTTCGTTGAGTCCGTTGAGCTGGAGATTGAGAGAATTCGTCCTCGACACCATAATGGCAGCTTCATCGTCGATCAGTTTCTTCGCATTGGACGTTTCGATCAAGTCATTCGGGACCTTGATTTCCCGGGCATTGGCCAATTCCGTTTGCAACCTGGCGAGCTTCACAACAAGTCTATCGTGCTGAGCGACAAGAACGTCATAATCACCCCGCGCATTGAAGTAATCCCGTTCGAAACGCTGACCTGTCGTACGCGGCATTCCGCCGGCAAGACTTACGGCCTTGAGAACCGTCATTTCGGGCTCGAAAGGATATCTGCCAGGCGCCTGCACGTCGCCCGAAACGAAAATCGGACGAAATTCGGAAATCTCGACAGAAGCTTCCGGAAGGTCGACGAGGCCCAGTTTTTGCCTGAGATTCTTGGCAATCTCCTTTGCGATCTCAGATGTGGTCTTTCCGCCAGCCGCTATCTCTCCAGCGAAGGGGAGGGACAAGGTGCCAGAGGGTCCGACCCTGTAGTCACCCGTGATCGTTGGCCATTCGCGAAAAGCGCCTTCCGCGGTCTGCCATTCGATCACGCGTATGGTGACCTTGTCCATCGGGCCCAATTCATAATCAGCCGCCTCGGCAACTGTTGCAAATAGCATCATGAGGACAAGCGCGCAGCCGCCAAAAAACTGGAATGTTGCGCGCGACAAGCCGTTACGAATAGCGCCACACACTTTAACCGGGAAAATTGATGGGGAAATCGGGGTCATCTCCGACAATTACTCCTGTGAATAACGCTCGTGGTTCGGTGAAGAAGCTGTCCAGGCCCACCGCTTTTTCCGGAGCGATATCGTTGAAAAAGGACACTCCGGATTGAAACAGCAGGTCAGCATGTTCTTCACCTTGTGCGTTCAATTGCGCGGCTGTTCCAACTACATTCAGGAAAGCCAACTGACCAAAGTCTCGGCAACGGGATGCATCGTCTACATGGTATCGGTGATCCGAGACTGGTTACAACATCCTTCCGGACGGCCCAATTTCAACGGAATGCGTGTCGAAAACATGGCGTTCGTCCGAAGTGATATTTCCTTTGCCCGCACATATGCGTTCGATGACGGACAAGCGCGAATAGCGACCTGACGATAACACAGAAATTGTGCAGTGCAACAGAGACTGCAGGAGACGGGTGAGTTCGACGCGCTGGA
>NZ_JBBNAM010000164.1:0-30755 GCF_037994425.1 Phyllobacterium sp. | reverse complement strand
GGTCTATACGATGGAAGAAATGGCGAAGGGCGACGTGCTCTTTGCCGCCACGGGCGTGACCGACGGCAACATGCTCAGCGGCGTCAAGTTCGCCCGCGACTACATCCAGACGCATACGGTCGTCATGCGATCGCATTCGCAGACAGTGCGCGAGATCAAGGCGAAGCACCAGGACATGGCGAAGTTCCAATAGGAACGCGGGGTAAGGTTATGCTGCCGGTCTGGTTCGAGACCGGCAGCTTTTTCGATTTTTACTGACTGTTTTCACTCTACCCTATTGGGATCACGTGTTTTTTGGTATTTTGTTTTGTGAGTACCTCGTTGCGATGGGTCAGGCATGAATATCCATTACGGAATTGTCTGCAATATATTGTCGATAGTCTTGGTTGTAGTGCCATTTTCTCCGCTTCACGCGCAGGAAACGGAGCTCGATCTTATTCAGGGCTATCGTTCGCGCGATATTCTCGTCGGCTTGCCTGACACCTCCGGGCCGTTCACCGTCATCAGCCGCAATGCCGATCCGCAGAATTTCAGCGCGACGGTCGAGTATGGCGGAGTCGACGCTCGCGCGATTGTTTCGGTCAACGGCGTGCGAGCCAGCAATGTCGCAGGTATGTACGCGGTCAAGGACGGACCGGACGATCCTGTGGTGCGCAGCCTTCTGGATCAAGCATTCCAATACCATTCGAACCAGCCCAATCAGGTCGCACAGCGGACCAATGTGAGCTATGGCAACCGCGCCATGGCCTGCGTCAGTTCCGACGATCCGCAGAAGAAGGACGATTTTCTCGTCTGCGCCACCGGTGTACTCGGACGTTACATGCTGATCCAGCCGGTCATGAACTATCGACTGAGTTCCAAGGAGGTCGTTGACAGGCAACTTGCGGATTTCGCCTCGTCCATGGCCTCCGCGATCAGTGAACTTGCCCTGCCTCCTGCCAGCAACTGACGCCATGTGTCGTGATTGGCGTTGGATAGGCCTTTCGGAGCATTGCTTTCGCAGTCGCCGGATGGTTGAACGATGCAATGACATCGGCACGGCTCTTTCTTGGCGTTGAACAATCGGCAACCGGCCTGAAGTGGGTAGACCGGCTCGCGCAGCGCGAGGCGAATATAGCGCTCGCCATGGCACAGAATCATGGTTTTCCAGATATCGTGACCCGCGTGTTGGCGGGCAGGGGCGTCGGGCTCGACGATGCCGTCGCCTTCATGGATCCCACGCTGAAAAGTTTGATGCCGGATCCTGCCTCGCTCACCGATATGGAAATGGCCGCCGCCCGCATCGCCAAGGCAATCGCTGGGGGGGAAATGGTCGCAATCTTCGGCGACTACGATGTTGACGGCGCCGCCTCCTCGGCGATCCTGTCGCGGTTCCTGAACCATTACGGTATCGCCAATCGCATCTATATCCCGGACCGTATTTTCGAAGGTTACGGCCCCAATCCGATCGCCATGCAGGAACTGGCGCAGCAGGCAAGCCTGATCGTCACCGTCGACTGCGGAACGAACAGCGCTGCTGCCATTGAAGCTGCGAGAGCCGCCGGAGCGGATGTGGTTGTTCTCGACCATCACCAGCTTGGCGGTGCGCTGCCCGCTGCCGCCCATGCCGTGGTCAACCCCAACCGCGAGGATGACATTTCGGGACAGGGGCATCTTTGCGCCGCAGGTGTCGTATTCCTGACGCTGGTGCAAACGCTGCGCACGATGCGTGAACGAGGCATCGCGACTGGTACTGCGGCTTTCGATCTCCTCTCGTTGCTCGACCTTGCTGCGCTCGCGACTGTTTGCGATGTCGTGCCGCTGAAGGGTCTCAACCGCGCCTTCGTGGTCAAGGGCATTCTCGTTGCGCGGGCGCAACAGAATCTCGGCCTCGCCGCTCTGGCGCGGGTAGCGCGCATCGGCGAGCCGCTCAACGCCTTTCATTTCGCCTACCTGATCGGTCCCCGCATCAATGCAGGCGGGCGCATTGGTGATGCCGGTCTCGGTGCACGTCTCTTGACCCTCGACGATCCCAATGAAGCGCTGCGCATTGCCGAGGAGCTCAACCGTCTCAACCAGGAACGCCAGGCAATGGAAACCATCATGCTGGAGCAGGCGGAGGCGGAAGCGATGACCGAACTTTCGGCCGCCGCTTCGGGCCCCGCCATTGTCGTTACCGCCAACGACGACTGGCACCCGGGCATTGTCGGTCTGATCGCTGCCCGGCTCAAGGAGAAGACGCGGCGCCCGGCGTTTGCCATCGCTTTCAATGCAAATGGAACCGGCGCCGGGTCCGGTCGCTCGATAAACGGATTTGATCTCGGCAGGCTTGTCCGCACTGCGGTTGAGGAGGGGTTGCTTGTCAAGGGCGGTGGCCATGCCATGGCAGCCGGCATTACCGTCGAACGCGGCAAGTTGGGCGCACTGCGCGCGTTCTTCGAGGAGAATGCGGCGACCATGGTCGGGGAATTGCGCGGCAATGAATCGCTGGAAATCGACGGCGCGCTGAGCGCCTCCGGTGCCACGGTCGCGCTGCACGACCTGATGGAACGCGCAGGCCCCTACGGTTCGGGACACCCACAGCCGGTGCTTGTTTTGCCGCATCACCGGCTCGTCGATGCGCGGGAGGTAGGAAGCAGCCATGTTCGGGTTACCCTGGCTGGCGCCGACGGTTCCCGGATCAACGCCATGGCATTTCGCGCCGTCGGTGCCCCGCTTGGAGACTTTTTTTTCAAGAACGTGGGCCAAACAATTCACGTGGCGGGCAACCTCTCCCTCAACCACTGGAACGGTTCAACTAAGACAGAATTTCGCATTCTCGACGCAGCGAAAGCCCTTTAGACAAGGACCGGCAGCGCCCGCGAACGCATTTTTGGGCGTAACACCGAAAATATTCAGTTTCAATTTGGCGGGATATGTTCTAGTTTTGTTCTCAATATGAGAGCGATGGGATCATGCGTAAGCCGGGCCACCCTGAAAAGCTGTATCTCGATTTTGACAGCTTCTTTGCCAGCGCCGAACAGCAACTGAATCCGGCGTTGCACGGCCGTCCAGTTGCCGTCGTGCCGCTCGACTCCCCATATACAAGTGTCATCGCCGCAAGCCGCGAAGCGAAACCCTTCGGGATCAAGACAGGTACATCGGTGCGTGAAGCCCGGGATAAATGCCCGGACATCGTGTTCATAGAGGCACGGCCGGATGTTTATGTCCGGTTGCACAAGCGTATTCTCGAGGTCATCGAGTGCTGTCTGCCGATTGCCGCGGTGCGGTCGATCGACGAAGTCGCCTGTACATTGTTGGAATCGGAAGCGCGGCAGGCGCCGGCGCTGGCGGCACGGATCAAGCGGTCGCTGCGTGACGAGTTTGGTCAGGTTCTGACCTGTTCAATCGGCATTTCGTTTAACGAACTCCTTGCAAAGATAGCGGCGGAAATGGACAAGCCTGACGGTTTCGTTGTCCTTGATCACACCGATCTCCCGGGACGTCTACTCGGGCTCGGCCTGCGCGACCTGCCAGGTATCTCCAAGGGCATGGCGACACGTCTTGCCGAGGCGGGCGTCACCGACATAGCAGGCCTTTGGGCACTTGCCCCCAAGCATGCGCGCGCAATCTGGAACAGCGTTGAAGGTGAGCGATTCATTGCAGCTCTACACGGCCACGCGGTCGAGAAACCCGAAACGGTCAAGCGCATGTTTGGTCATGGCCGCAATCTGCCACCGGATTGGCGGGTGCCGCAAAAGGTGCTGCAATGCGCCCGGCTACTGACGATGAGCGCGGCACGGCGTCTGCGCCGCTCCCATTTTCGCGCTGGCGCACTCACCTACACGGTAGGCACACGCCGCGAAAGCCGCGTTAGCCTGGAAAAGAGATTTAGGCCGGCGCGAGATGACCATACTTTTCTTAATGGCCTCAATGAGTTGCACGAGAAATTTATGATGGCGGACGAGATGCACAACATCAGCACGGTCACCGTCGTGCTGCACGAACTTTCGGACGAGGAGGAAGCGAGCCGCGACCTCTTCGACACGGGCGAAAACCGGAAGGAGCGGGGCCAATGGGAGCGGGTTTCGGATGTGCTCGACACGATCAGGGTGAGGCATGGTTCCAAGGCGCTCAACCTCGGTCCGGCAAATGGGCCCGGGAACTATATTGGCTCCAAGATCGCCTTTGGACGGATCCCCGCGGCTGAGGATTTTTGAGAGGAGCAACGCTCCGCGGGGTCAGGCTTGTGGCTGCGGCACAGAGTGGCTGATCTGCTCCTGAAGGCGAAGGAGCGGCCCGGGGCTCATCGCTGCTGGCGGGCTATAGGGATTGGAGAATGCATAAATGAGAAACAGGATAATGCCCGTATAAGCGCCGAACATGGAGATCAAAACGAGGTTCCTGCGCTGCGGCGGGTAAGAATAGTAGGCGATCGCAATGAAGACGACGCCTGCAAGAGCCGCGAACCAGAAGATTCCACTCATGGAATCGGCGACATTGCTCTCACGCCGGGTGCGGCTTTCGGAGACGGTATAGAGCCGATCCAGCATGTGGTTGCGGAGGCTCTCTTCGCGCTTGTTGGTCGGCTCGAGGTCAAGCACGGCGCGATAGGCTGAGTCCCATTTTGACCAGGCCTCCGGCGTCAGGCGATCTGTAGCGCCGAGGATCGCCCATTCCTTGTCGATCACAACGCTTATGTAGTCGTTGAGCGGTTTCTGGATTGCGGCCTCGTGACCACCGCCATAGCGTCCGGCATCGAAATAGATGTCGGCAACGGCGTTGGATTCAGTGGCGGTTTCGTTGCGGAGCTGCTGGTAATCGATCATCTCCTGCGCGAATACCAATGCCAGGATCAATCCATGCAGAGCCGAGACGCGGAAGATGACGGAGCTGGCAAGATCCCTCTCGTGGCCCTCGGGATCACCGCCGGTAATGACACGCATCAGAAAATAGGCGCCGAGGGTCAGGACAATAGTTCCGCCAACGAACAAGACAGCAACAAGAAGCTCGAATGCCATGTGTATCCCCCGCACGAGCAAAATCCCTTGGCCACTCTAGTTTCTTTCCGGAAAAAAGACAGGCTGCGTTCGGGGGCGCCACTTTCGCTCTTTGTTTTCAAACTCAGCCAGCCTGGCGTGCATAGGCAAGAATGAAGGAAATCAGCGCTCCGGCGCTGGTGAGCATTCGGACATGGTTCCAGGGCAGCCATTCGGCAAGATAACGGGTCCAAACCACTGCGCCCTCGGGGCTTGCAGGGTTGGCCACGGCAAGCGCGTCATTCAGCGGGACATTGAAGATCATCGTCACCGCGATCGTGCCGACGAGGAACAGCACGCTGCCGGAGACGAGCCAGAGCGAGCCCTGATCGGACCAGCGCATCAAGCCGGCCACGCCAAGGCCGAGGCAAAGGATGGCGGTGCCGAAGAAAGCGAGGCCGAAGCTCAAGTTGAGGATTGTGACATTGATCGAGTTCATGGCGGCAATGCCCTGCTCGGCCGGTAGGCGGGCGAGCGCTGCCATGACGAAGCTGGAAAAGGCGAAGAAAAGTCCCGCCATCAGGCCACTGCCGAGCGCGGCGAACAGGGTGAGGATCGGTATCAGAGCCATCATTTCGAAGCCTCCCACGTACCGCCTGCTGCGCATGCGTTGGCGAAATCGGCAAAATCCCGCGGTGCACGCTGGAGCGCCCGTTGCACTCCATCGGTGACATATTCGTTGCGCCCATCCAGCACCTCGCGGAACAATTCATCGATCAAAGCGGCGATATCGGCCGGCACGTCGTTAGCTGCAGGGCCCTGCATGAAGGAGTCGTGCGAAACAGTGGTGAAGCGGATATCGCGTCCGGTTGCCTTGGCGATTTCTGCCGTAGCTTCGGCAAACGTGACCAGGCGCGGGCCGGTGACCTCATAAAGCTCGCCGATATGACGCTTATCGGTCAGCGCGGCGACGACTACATCGGCAATGTCGTCGGCATGGATGAAGGGTTCACGGACGCCATTGACCGGCAGCGCCAGTTCGCCGGCGAGGATCGGGTCGCGGAAGAAACTCTCGCTGAAGTTCTCGGCAAACCAGCTGGCACGCACGATTGTCCAATCCGCACCCGATGCCTGCAAAGCCTGCTCGGCGCGTTGCGCTTCTGGCTCGCCGCGGCCTGAAAGGAGAACAAGGCGCTTCACGCCCTTGCGAACGGCAAGACGGGCAACGTCGCCGACCGCTTGCGCCGCGCCCGGCACTGCGAGATCGGGATAGTATGTGATGTAAGCGGCAGATACGCCCTCCAGCGCCACGGCCCAGGTGGCCGGATTTTCCCAGTCGAAGGCCTGACTGGCATTGCGCGATCCGATGCGGACCGGCAAGCCTCTTGCAGCCAGTCGCTCGCCGACGCGGCGCCCGGTCTTGCCCGTGCCGCCGATGATAAGGATCGGGAATTTCGAACTGTGGAACGTCGTCATTTTCAGCTCCTGTTAAACATGAGGAAGTCTCATATTTGCAAATGTGATAAATCCTCATATTATAGGAGTCAAGGAAAATGTGAGGAATGCTCATGAATGATGCGGCGGCAATCCCGGCTGACGCCGTGGCGCGACGCGAACCGACTCAAAAGCGCAGCCGCGAGCGCGTGGAGCGGATCCTTGGCTGCGCCTCGACGCTGATTGAGAAAAGCGGCAGCGACCCGATGCGCATGAGCGACGTCGCCGAGATGGCCGCGATATCGATTGGTTCGCTCTACCAATATTTTCCCGACAAAGCCGCGATCATAAGGACTTTGGCCGAGCGATATAACGTGGCAGGCCAGCAATGCATTGCCGAGGGGCTGGAGGGTGTCCGCGACAAGGCGGATTTGCGCCGGGCGTTTGGCGATTTGATCGATATTTATTATGCGATGTTCCTGGCCGAGCCGGTGATGCGCGACATCTGGTCGGGAACGCAGGCGGACAAGGCGCTGCGTGACATAGACCTTGCCGACAGTCGCATCAATGGCGCCGTATTGGCGAAGGCCCGCGAGCGAGTCGACCCAACTGCTGACCGGATAGAGCTCGAACGATCGAGTTTTCTCATCATGCAGCTCGGTGAAGCGACAATGCGCCTAGCCATCTCCGTTGACCGCGTCGAGGGCGATGCGCTGGTCGAACATTACAAGCAGATGGTGCTGCGCGAGATGGAGGAAGGATGAGCAAGGCGACGATCGATACCTGCGCCGTGATCTTCTTGAATGGCGAGGCACTGATTGAAACGATATCAGATACCTACGTGGCGACAAGCGGCTTGCAGGGGCAGGGGCTATTCACCCGGCGCGCCTGGGAAAAGGATGAGCTGCTGTGCGTCCTCGATGGCCAAGTCGTGGAGGCGAGTCGTTATCCTGTCTTGCTGACGGAAATGGAGTGGAATGCCTTACCGGCTGAAATGCTGCTGGTTCGTCCGTTGCGCACGAGCTACGGTTTCATCAATCACAACTTCAACCCCAATCTTGAGATCGGCATGGACTACCGCACGATCCGGGCAATCCGCGCCATTGCCGCGGGCGAGGAATTGACACTCGATTACGCCGCCCAGCCAGTGCCGGATGGCTATCTGCAACGGGATGACACGACTTTCATGCAAGGCGACTAAAGACTACGCCCTACAGAAAGCCGATCCAGCGGCCGGCAATGACGGCGCATAGCCAGACTGTAAGCGAAACCAGCGCGGAAACACGCGCCCGACTGCGGGAACCTTGCTTTTCATCGAGCACAAGCTGCCAGGATCGACTCCGGTTCAGCAGCAAGGCATTTCCGAGGCCGAGCGCAATCAATCCAAGTTTGGCGAGGAAGGCAGGATTGTTGATGTATGCCACCGGCCTCACTGAAAACAGAACCACGCCGGTCAGAATGGCGAGGCAGACGCCTGCTGCTGCAACGCGGATCAAGGGCGGGGCGATGATGCTCAAGGGATACTGCCGGAACAATCCGAGAATGCGAAGGTCGAGCGTGACAATGGCGCCGATGAGCAGGCCGACGGATATGATGTGGATGGCATTGGTGATCAGATAGGCGATCTGATAGCGCCGCAGCATCACCGCAACCGGCCACTCGGAAAAGCCCTGTAAGAGTTCGACGAAACCGCTGTTCACTGCGTCTTTATACGCTCAGGATAAAGATCATAGGTCTTGCCGCCGACGGAGATCCGCACTGCCTTCATGCGCTTTTCTTGTGGGTCGGTGGAGCGATTGCCGAGTGCAACGACCTCATCGCCCTTCATTGCCGAACCCTCAACGAAGCCCGCACGCGTGGTCTGGGTCGGATTGGCCAGCTCTATGTGCCAGAGCCCGTCGCTCGCGGTTTCCACATCAAGCGTCGGATGTGGCGGGCCAATATAGATTTCACGAATAGTGCCGCGAAGTTCGATCTGGTCGGCCTCCGCCCATGACCAGCCGTGGTGTGCGAGTGCGCCCGTGGCGATCACCGCAGCAACAGCGGCACCACTGAAAATTCGGCTCAGCAAAGCTTGCATGGCTGCCTCCCTTTTCACATGCCTAGAGAACGAAACTATCGCATCGATAGGAGGGAAGGCCAACAACAGTGTCGTGAACTTAAAACTCCAGCTGTGTTCAGTCGGGCAAACCTGCCATTCGATACCCGTCTATAAACAATTGCCGTGTGTCTGCGTCACGGAAAGGCTGCGAAGCCGCCCATTTACCGATGGAAAAGTTTGGATTGTTGGCCATGAAGAGCGCTGCCTCCTGACGCGCCTCCTCCAAATGTCCCACCTGCGCAAGGCTTGCCGCAAGAATACGCCGGGCTCCGGTGCGATATGCGGGTCCGCCGCGCAAGGTTTCGATCGCTTTTTCGTATTGCCGGGCGATGTAATATACGATGCCCTGTTCCCAATAATAGGAGACGGACGGGTGCGGATTCAGCCGGAACGCCCGCTCCATGAGGTCCATCGCGCCGCTTGCTCGTCCAGCATAGGCCAAGAGTTCCGCACGAAATATCAATGCGTCGGCGGAGTTGCGATCCATGGCGATCGCGGCATCGAAAGCCGCGTCTGATTCCGGCCATCGCCCTTCATAGGCGAGGAGATAGCCGAGTATCCAGTGGTTCTGAGCATCATTGGCATCGAGCGCCACTGCTTTCTCCGCCATTTCGAGTGAGAGTTTTCTATTGTCACCCGAGTCCATGGTATTTGCCCATGTAGACCAGAGGTTGAAGGCCAACCAGCCATGGGCTTCGGCATAGGTCGGGTCGAGCGCAACCGCCTGCTTCAACAGCACGATCGATTCGAAAGTTGCCTCAGGCGATCCGGCCGAGTTCCAGCTTAGCGAACGCGCCCTGACACAAAGGTCGTAGGCTTCCATGCTTTTAGGACGATTGCGCACCGGTGGCGCAATCAATCGCCCGACAAGCGCCCCAACGATCCGTGCCGTTACCTCGTCCTGGACTGCGAAAATATCCTCAACCTCGCGGTCGTATCGTTCTGCCCACAAATATCCGCCGCCCAGCGCGTCCACCAACTGAACATTGACGCGAATTCGCCCGGCGGAGCGGCGGGCGCTGCCTTCGAGCAGATAACGGACGCCGAGTTCGTCGGCTATCCGGCGAACGTCCACCGGTTTCCCCTTATAGGCAAAGGCAGAATGCTGGGCGATGACGAAAAGACCGGGCGTGCGTGAAAGCTCGGTAATGAGGTCTTCGGTGAGCCCGTCGGCAAAGAGACCATGTTCAGCCTTGCCGCCCATCGTATTGAATGGCAGCACCGCAACAGAGGGATGTGTTGGCAGCGCCAATGCCGTTGACTCGTCGGCGTCCCTTGGCCGCTGGCGAGCGGAACGGACGCGATACGCATGGATCGACTTGGCGAAATTCTTCATTGATACCGGCCCGAGATCGTCGAATTCCGCATCGATCTCGGGGCTTACCTGATCGAAGACATTCGATGAGATCGTTATGTCGCCAGCTTTGCCATGGCTTTCGAGCCGAGCGGCTAGGTTGACTCCGTTGCCGTAAAGATCCTTGCCTTCGACGATGACATCGCCAAGGCTGATCCCGATGCGCAGCACATATTGGCGCGTCTCAGGCTGCCCCTCATTTGCCGTGGCCATATCCCGCTGCAATTCCAAGGCGCAGCGCACCGCGCTTGCGGCACTGGCGAATTCCGCCAGTATTCCATCACCGAGGATTTTAACGAGACGTCCTTGATGGCGTAGGAGTAGCGGGTCGAGGACGTCGCGGCGCCGGTCCTTGAGCCGCGACAGGGTACCGGCCTCATCAAGTTCCATGTGACGCGTATAGCCAACGACGTCGGCGACGAAGATCGCAGCGAGTCGTCGTTTGACATGTTCGTCTGCCATTTTATATGCCGCCCCTGATCTCGAACTTACAAGCACAGTTCACCACCGTGCGGCCCACCCGCCAAGCGCTGTAATACTGCGTGTATTCGTGCCTTGCTATTGCATCAGAGGGATTAGGTGCTGGTCCCCAGCGCTTTCGGGCGGTTCGCCAATGAGAAAGACTTGCCTGACCGAGCGGATTGCACTAGCCAATAGAACACACGAATGAGCCAGGAATGACAGGCAAGCATGACTCTAGTTGATACTCGTACGCCCGACCCCAAGCGTTTCATCTCCGGCGCCACAGGCGACTGGGAAATCGTTGTCGGCATGGAAGTCCATGCCCAGGTAACCTCCAACTCGAAACTCTTCTCCGGCGCATCGACCGAGTTTGGCGCGGAACCGAATGACAACGTATCGCTGGTCGATGCGGCGATGCCGGGCATGTTGCCGGTGATCAATGAATGGTGCGTGCGTCAGGCAATTCGGACGGGCCTCGGTCTGAAGGCACAGATCAATCTGAAGTCGGTTTTCGACCGCAAGAACTATTTCTACCCGGACCTGCCGCAGGGCTACCAGATCTCGCAGTACAAGCAGCCGATTGTTGGCGAGGGAGTTATGACCATTTCGGTCGGACCCGACCGCAAGGGCGAATTCGAGGATATCGAAATCGGCATCGAGCGGCTGCATCTCGAACAGGACGCCGGCAAGTCGCTGCACGACCAGAATCCGACCATGTCCTATGTCGATCTCAACCGGTCGGGCGTCGCGCTGATGGAAATCGTCTCGAAGCCCGATATGCGATCATCGGATGAGGCGAAGGCTTATCTCACAAAACTTCGCACGATCGTGCGCTACCTCGGTACTTGCGACGGCAACATGGACGAAGGTTCTATGCGCGCCGATGTCAACGTATCGGTGCGCCGCCCGGGCGGTGAATTCGGCACGCGCTGCGAGATCAAGAACGTCAACTCGATCCGCTTCGTCGGCCAGGCTATCGAATATGAGGCTCGCCGCCAGGTCGGCATCATCGAGGATGGCGGCGCCATAGACCAGGAAACCCGTCTTTTCGATCCCGTCAAGGGCGAGACGCGTTCGATGCGCTCGAAGGAAGAGGCGCACGACTATCGCTATTTCCCCGACCCGGATCTGTTGCCACTCGAGTTCGAACAGGCCTATGTCGACGAGTTGAAGGCTGATCTGCCAGAACTTCCCGACGACAAGAAGCTGCGGCTTGTGAGCGAGCAGGGCCTGTCGGTCTACGATGCGTCGATTCTCGTAACCGAGAAATCAATTGCCGATTTTTACGAGGCGGTCGCCAAGGGACGCGACGGCAAGCTTTCCGCCAACTGGGTGATCAACGACCTCCTCGGCGCGCTGAACAAGGCAGGAAAGGGCATTGAGGAATCACCGGTTTCACCGGAGCAACTCGGCGCTGTCATCGACCTCATCAAGGAAGGCACGATTTCGGGCAAGATCGCCAAGGATCTGTTCGAGATTCTATGGAACGAAGGCGGCGACCCGCGCAAACTGGTCGAGAGCCGTGGCATGAAGCAAGTGACCGACACCGGTGCGATCGAGAAGGCTGTCGATGACGTCATCGCCGCCAATCCGGATAAGGTGGAGCAGGCGAAGGCAAAGCCGACGCTTGCCGGCTGGTTTGTCGGCCAGGTGATGAAATCGACCGGCGGCAAGGCCAATCCCCAGGCCGTCAGCGATCTCGTCAAGGCGAAATTGGGGATTGTCGAATAGATGTGGGTTCGCAGCGCTACGAAGGACGATCTCGACGCTGTCCAAGAAATGCTCGTTACGACCTGGCACGCAACGTATGACGATGTGTACGGGGCCGAGAAGGTGAAGGCGATCACCAATCGGTACCACTCCTTGGATGCACTCAAAAAGCAGCTGGCCAAGCCATATTCGGAGTTCATCATCGCCGATGACGGGGCCGATATTCTCGGCATGGCCTATGCTTCCCAGAAGGATCACAAACTGTCGATCCTCAATCAGCTCTATGTTCATCCCGAACACCAGAAACAGGGCGTGGGTTCGCTGTTGCTTGCGGAAGTGGAGAGCGCCTTTCCGGGCGTCTTCTCCATGCAACTCGAAGTTATCGAGGCGAATCAAAGGGCAATCCGCTTTTATGAAAGCAGGGGATTCGAACGGACCAGCAACCGGATCGACAATTGGGGCGAGCCGAATTCGGGAATATCAGTCCTAGTCCTCGAGAAGTCGCTAACCGGATACGAGCTCGCTCCATGAACGTTGAAACGTTCCTTACCTTTCAGGAGGCGACGCATGCCGACCTGCCGGCATTGATCGCGCTGTTTGCCGATGACGCGATCGGCGGCCACGGCGATACGACCGATCCGGCCGCGCTGCCCGACTATGAACGCGCCTTCGCAGCGATCGAGGCGAGCCCCAATGACCTGCTTTTCGTGGGCGTCCTGGGCGGCGAGGTCGTTGCAACGGCGCAGGTCACGTTCATAACCTCCTTGACCGGCCGCGGCACCAGGAGAATGGCGATCGAGGCAGTGCAGACCCGGGCCGACATGCGCGGTAGGGGCATCGGGGCGAGGTTGATCAATCACTGCCTGGACGTGGCGCGTGAGCGTAACATCGCGCTTGTGCAACTCACATCGAATGCGAAGCGCCCGGACGCCCACCGCTTTTACGAGCGACTTGGATTTGAGAAGAGCCACACCGGTTTCAAATTGCGCCTGGCGCCTGCTCACGCGTCAACTTGACCCTTGCCATTGCCCATTGATACGGCCATAAACCATTGAGTTGCCAAAGCACTATTGGCTGAACGACGTCGTTCGAGGATTGCCATGAAGACCTTCATTACCCAATTTTTCACCTGGTGGAATGGGCAGACGCTCGGTACCCGCTTCTTTACATGGCGTAAGGGGACCAAAGTCGGCGAAGATCAGTTCGGCAACATTTATTACGAGGGCCTGACTACATTCGATTCCGAAGGACGCAAGCGCCGCTGGGTTGTCTATAACGGCTATGCCGAGGCGTCGGCTATTCCTGCGGGCTGGCATGGCTGGATGCACCACCGTGTCGATACTCCGCCGTCCGAGGAAAATTACAAGCCATACGGCTGGGAAAAGATACATCAGCCCAACCTGACAGGCTCTCCCGCTGCTTATCGACCAAAGGGATCCATCGCCCATGGCGACAATCGACCGACGGTCACCGGCGACTACGACGCTTGGACGCCTGGTGCCTGATCCGATCTTCTTCTGCCACAATTGATCATTATCGACTGGCTGGAATCAAAATCCCCGACACCGCTAACCCCGGAAGTGAAATGATCCGTTCGACCCTGTCTTTTCCTTTTCGCGCCAGGTTTGCACGGATGATCGCAGTATTGGCCACAGCCATCGCGATCGCCACTACGGCCGGTGCTTGGGCGCGTGCTGATGAAAAGATCACCAATCCGATTGCTGTCTTCTCCGGTCTCGACAAGATTACCGGCCGCATCACGACTTTTGATGTCTATATCGGCGAAACCGTGCAATTCGGGGCGCTGCAGCTGACACCGCGCGTCTGCTATACGCGTCCGGATACGGAAGCCCCGAAAACAGATACTTTTGTCGAGGTCGATGAGATCACGCTCGACCGCAAGATCAGGCGAATTTTTTCCGGCTGGATGTTTGCCGATAGCCCGGGCCTCAATGCCGTCGAGCATCCCGTGTATGACGTGTGGCTAAAAAGCTGCAAGCAGAAGTCCGACGTCCCGGCGCCAGCAAAGAGCTAATCCAGTCCCTGCTTGAATAGAAGTCATTTCGACCGGCCGACACCGCTGGGCGGTCTGTCGGCCGGTCGATCGGCTTGAGTTACATCGGTTTCGGGCAGTTGACCATCCACGGCGTGCCGTATTTGTCGGTGAACATCGCAAAGCGCTGTGCCCAGGACGTTTCGCCAAGCGGCATCATCGTGTTTTGCGCGTCTTTCGACAGCGCTCCGTAAATGCGCTCCGCTTCCTCGGGCGTATCGACATTGATGGCGACTGTCATGCCCTGCGCCTTCTGGAAGTACGGTGGCGGTGCATCCGACCCCATCAAGACATTGTCACCGATATGCATCGTCGTATGCATGATGTTCTTGGCCAACTCCTTCGGCATGTCGCCACCCTCGGGCATTTCGTCGAAGCGGATCATCGCTTCGATCTTGCCGCCGAGCACGCCCGCGTAGAAGTTGAAGGCCTCTTCGCATTTTCCGTCAAAGTTCAGATATGCATTAATCTTCACGACAATTCTCCTTGTTCGTCGGGTTGTTCCTTCCCTATGACGAACGAGTGCGCGCCAGATCGACATTGCGATCAAAAAAATATTGGCGCGGCATTCGCCCGGCCAACACCTCTATGCCCACTATGTGGAGGAGGGATGTCGTGTCAGAATTCCGCGGGCTGCGCCAAGGCGTTCTCAAGCATCTTCTGGTATTGGCGGCGCGGCACTTCGACTGCCCCGAACGTTTCAAGGTGGTTCGTGGTGAATTGGGTATCGAGAAGTGTGAAGCCTTTTTCGATGAGATGGCCGACGAGATGGACGAGGCAGACTTTCGACGCATCGCGTTCGCGCGAAAACATGCTTTCGCCAAAGAATGCCGATCCAAGGGCAATGCCGTAAAGCCCACCGACAAGTTGGTTTTCATGCCAGGCCTCGACCGTATGACAATAGCCAAGCTCGAAGAGCTTGCCATAGGCCTCGCGAATGGGCCTGTTGATCCAGGTACGCGAGCGTTCGCCTGATCCGCTGGCGCATCCGTCGATGACACCAGTGAAATCAGTGTCAAACCGGATGTCGAAACGGCTTTTGCGCACCGTCTTGCGCAGACTGCGTGAAACGTGGAAATTCTCGAAGGGAATGATGCCGCGTTTTTCCGGGCGAACCCAGAATATCTCCGGATTGTCGGCCTCTTCGGCCATCGGAAAGACCCCGGTCGCGTAGGCGCGCAATAGCAACGCGGGGTCGATTTTATAAGCTTCTACCGGGTTCTTGCCCGTCATGCCTCTTCTTCTACGGTGTCTCCGGCCAGATATTTCTCCAGCCAGTGAATGTCATAGTCGCCATTGGCGATATCAGGATTGTTAATCAGATCCTGGAAGAGGGGAAGTGTTGTCTTGATACCGTCGACGACGAATTCATCAAGGGCCCTGCGCAGGCGCATCATGCATTCCACGCGGTTGCGGCCATGAACGATGAGCTTGCCGATGAGGCTGTCGTAGTAGGGCGGGATCTTATAGCCAGAATAGACGCCTGAATCGACGCGAATGCCGAGACCGCCCGGCGTATGGAAATGGGTGATCTTGCCCGGCGATGGGGTGAAGGTGCGCGGATCTTCCGCATTGATGCGGCATTCGATTGCATGGCCGGAGAACCGGATATCCTGCTGCGTTACCGAAAGTCCGCCGCCTGAAGCAACGCGAATCTGCTCGTGCACGAGGTCGATGCCGGTGATGGCTTCGGTCACTGGATGCTCGACCTGGAGGCGTGTATTCATTTCGATGAAATAGAACTCGCCGTTCTCGTAGAGGAATTCGATCGTGCCGGCGCCCCGATAGCCCATATCGGCCATGGCGTTGGCGCAGATCATGCCGATCCGCTCGCGTTCGTCGGAATTCAGGGCTGGCGAGTTGGCCTCTTCCCAGACCTTCTGATGCCGGCGCTGCAAGGAGCAATCGCGTTCGCCAAGATGGACCGCCTTGCCGTTGCCATCCCCCATGATCTGGACTTCGATGTGGCGCGGCTTCTGCAGATACTTTTCTATATAGACTGCGTCATCGCCGAAAGCGGCGCCCGCTTCAGTACGCGCAGTGGAAAGCGCCACCGAAAGCTCATCCTCGTTCAATGCCACCTTCATGCCGCGGCCGCCACCTCCGGCAGATGCCTTGATGATGACCGGATAGCCAATCTCCGCAGCGATGCGGGCAGCTTCCTTGTCGTCGGTCACGCCGCCGTCGGAACCCGGGACAACCGGAATACCGAGGCGCTTGGCCGTACGCTTGGCTTCGATCTTGTCGCCCATCACGCGGATATGCGCGCCGGTGGGACCGATGAAGGTGATGTTGTGAGCCTCGAGAATCTCGGCGAACTTGGCGTTTTCCGAAAGAAAGCCGTAGCCCGGGTGAATTGCGTCTGCGCCGGTGATTTCACAGGCGGCGACGATCTGATGAATGTTCAGATAGCTTTCGCGCGAGGGCGGCGGGCCGATGCAAACGCTTTCGTCGGCAAGGCGAACGTGCATGGCATCCGCGTCTGCGGTCGAGTGGACAGCCACCGTCTGGATGCCGAGTTCCTTGCAGGCACGCAGGACGCGCAGGGCAATTTCACCGCGGTTGGCTATGAGAATTTTCTGAAACATCACGCTCTCGATTCACCCTCGGGGTACGACCTTACTCTATCACCACCAGCAACTCGCCATATTCGACGGGCTGGGCATCTGAGACGAGGATGGCAGTGACCGTGCCGGCGCGCGGCGAAGGGATCTGGTTCATCGTCTTCATCGCTTCGATGATGAGGAGCGTCTGGCCTTCCTTTACCTGGGTGCCGACCTGGATGAAGTCGCGAGCGCCTGGAGCTGGAGCAAGATAGACGGTTCCGACCATGGGCGAGGGAATGGCGTTCTTCGAGGGATCGCTTGCCGGCACTGCAGCCGGTGCAGATGCCGCGGGCGCTGCCGCCGGGGCAGTTGCAGGCGCCTGCGCATAGATCGGTTGCGGGGCAGCCGCCTGCACCGTTATCTGGCGCGAAACGCGGATACGAAGGTCGCCCTGCTCGATCTCGATATCGGTGAGGTCCGTATCGTTCAGGATTTCCGCGAGATCGCGGATCATGACCTTGTCGATCCCGGTGGTTCTGTTAGCCATGCTTTTTCAAGCCCCTTATTCTGATTGGCACTGCCTGCTATTGCGGCGCTGCCAGCTTGATGAGTGCGCGCAAGCCCATCAGATAGCCGTCGGCCCCGAAGCCACATATCACCCCTTTGGCCAAAGAGGAAACGTAAGAATGGTGGCGGAACGACTCGCGTGCGTGGATGTTGGAAAGGTGAACTTCCACCAGCGTTACCGATGCCGCCCGGATGGCGTCATGCAGCGCGATGGACGTATGCGTATAGGCGGCGGGATTGATCAACACCAATGCCTTCTGCTCGCCTGCCTCCTGTATCCAGCTGACCAGATCACCCTCATGATTGGACTGGCGGAAAACGATCTCGCAGCCGAGCGCGTCGGCCTCGGCCCGGCACATGGCTTCGATGTCGTCCAATGTCACGGCGCCATAGATACCAGGCTCACGCTTGCCAAGCATGTTGAGGTTTGGGCCGTTGAGGACAAAGATCGTTTGCTTCATGATTACCGGACGGTTCGAAATGCTGGTCCCATATAGACGGCTTATCGGCAAGCGAAAAGCCTGCAAAGTTACGTTATTGCTTGTCCACAACGGGTTTTCGCAGCCAGAAGTAAATATTCAGACCTATTTGTTGCGAATATGGCTGATCCGTTCGGCCAATGCGTCCGCACCGAGGGCGCCGGGAACAACTTCGGTTCCGACAACATAGGAGGGGGTGCCGGTAATGCTGAGGCTGTTTGCAAGGTCATAAGTATCGCGGAAGCTCTGGCTGATCTCGGGTGAGTTCATCTTCTCGCGGATCTGCGCCTCGCTGGCGCCCAGCCTAACGGCGATCGCCATGGCGGAGGCCTCGGTCGCGCGTCCTTCGCCACCGAGCAGGTCGCGGTGGAACTCAAGATACTTCTCGGGCATGACGGCCTTGAATGCCTTGGCGACCATATGGGCACGGGTTGAATCGGCGCCGAGGATCGGGAATTCTTTCATGACGAAGCGCAGGTTCGGGTCGCTCTGCAGCAGTGCGTCCATGTCCGGGAGCGCTTTCTTGCAGTAGCCGCAGTTATAGTCGAAGAATTCGACGATGGTCACATCGCCCTTGGGATTGCCGAAGACCGCGTCATTGGATGACTGGAAGATCTTGTCCTTGTTTTCGCCGATGACCTGGGTCGATGCTTCCTTTTGTGCCGCTTCCTGCTTGGTATTCAAGGCGGTTTGCACCTCGAGCATGACCTCGGGATTATTGATGAGATAGTTCCGCACGATCCCCTCGATCTCGACCCGGTCCGTGGTCGAGGCCGTAACTGCGGTCGTGTCTGGCGCGGAGGCGACCAGACCGGTGGTCCGGCCTGCTTGATAGCCGAGCGCGAGCGCAGCCAGGCCAACGAGGCCAGCAGTTGCGCCAATCAGAGCGACTTTTGCCATTATGGAATATCCTTTTTCAAACTAGGTCCCGTGAGGGATCGAATTGTCGCGTCTCACTTGCGCTTGGCGCTGATAATGTCCTGAGCCTGTATCCACTCGGGCGAGCCGCTTTTCAAGCCACGTTGTGCACGGGTCGCGAAGATTTGAGCGTCCTGGATCTTGCCCGAGTAGTATTTTTCCTCCGCGCTGGCGAGATCGGAACGCGCCATGTCGCCCATCTGGCCATAGGCCTGCGCAAGATAGGCGTATCCCGCCGGGAATTCGCGGTCGCGGCCAATACTTGTCTTGAGTTCGTCGACGGCAATCTTGAGGTTCGTCGGGGTTCCGGTCAACATAAGCGCGCGGCCGTAGCTCATGCGGATCAGGCTCGACTTGCGCGGATCAAGCGTGCTGGCTTTCTGGAACGCGGCGGCAGCGTCCTGTACCTTGTTCTGCTTGAGCAGGATTTCGCCCCGCATCTCGTAGAAATAAGGGTTTTTCGGCTGCTCCTTGATGAGCGGGTCGAGTTTCGACAGGGCCGACTGCGCGGAGCCATTCAGATAGGTGGCGATGGCGTCGCCGTAGCGCGCGCCGATGTTCTGCGGGTCCTTGCGGAACGTTTGCTGGACGCTGGCGCCACCGCTGGTATAGGCAGCGATCTTGCCGCGCATCAGGTCGTGCCGTTGTTGTAGAGCGGGGCTGTCCAGCTTGTCGAAATAAGGGCTTGCCCGCGCCAGCGTCTCAAGGTTGGCGATACGTTCGCGCGGCAATGGATGGCTGATGCGGTAGGGATCCATGCGCGTGCCGGTCAGCGCCAGGGCGTTTGAGAAACGCTCGAACGTCGTGAGCATGCCCTTGGCGGATTGGCCAGTCGCGGCAAGGTAGGTGATGGCGGAACGATCCGCAGCCATTTCTTCCGTACGCTGATAGTTGAGGAGGCTACGCATCGCGACTTCCGGAGCGCCCATTGCAAGGCCGGCACCGGCCTTGGACAATCCGCTCGCGCCTGCGGCAGCACCGCCGACGATGGCCCCGACACCGAGAAGGCCCGCCACCACCGCCATGGTCTTGGCGTTGGCCAATTGTTCGCGCAACTTGAATTGATGTCCGCCGGCAAGATGCCCGGTTTCGTGGGCGATCACACCGATGATTTCGTTTGGAGTCTCCGCCTGGAGCAGGGCACCGGTGTTGATGAAGATGCGGCGACCGTCAACGAAGGCGTTGAAACTGCTATTGTTGACGAGGACGACCTTGATCGCGCGCTTGCCAAGCCCTGCTGCATTGATAATCGGCGTTGCGTAGTCGGTTACGAGCGCTTCAATCTCTGCGTCGCGGACGATCGGCAGCGACTGTGACTGTGCATGCGCAATAACTCCCTGGGCAAGAACCAGGGCCCCCGCGCTCAGGGCCATCAGCGTGGTACGCATCAGGGAAACAATCGTTTGGCATGAATGGCGAATTGTCATCATGGTTCCAAGTGGTATCGAAATCAAAGTTCGAATGATAGGGAGCCATAAAATTCCTCCCCACTTTGTGAAATCGGTTCAATTCGGCGAATCTGCGGCGCAACAAGCAAAATTGCGGCGTTCATAAAGAAAAACCGGCACGAATGCCGGTTGTTCTTGTCTTCATTTCCTGCAGTTACGGCTCAGAAGAAACCCTTCTTCTGCCACCAGCCACGCTTCGGCTGAGCTTCGCCCTCAGTCTTCTTTTCTACATTGACTGTAGACGTGACCACGGGCGTGCTCGGAGGGTTGTCTTGCTTTGGCTCGGCGGGCTCCGGTTCCAACTCAGCGGGCGTTTCGACATCGACCGGCGCAGGTTGTGGTGCAGGCGTTGCTTCGGGAGCGACAGCCTCTTCCACATTCGCTTTCTTCGTCGATTTCCGTGGCGCGCGCTTCGGCTTGGCCGGGGCTTCGGTCACGACACCTGCCGGTTCAGCAGCAGCTTCCACGGTTTCGGTAGCTGCCTTGGCCCGCGACTTGCGCTTCGCCGGCTTCTTCACCGGCTGTTCCTCCACGGCCGCGACTGCATCTTCGACAGGTTCAGCAAGGGGGGCCGCGATCGGAGCGAGTATTGAGGCCACTTCGCCCTCGTCAGCGATCGTCTCGACGGTCTTTGCCTTGGTAAAATCCGGTAGCGGGATCGATACGAATACTGGCTCCGCGTCGGGCACTGCCTTCACTACGGGACGGGCATCGCCATCCTCGCCGTCGCGCCGGTTTTTGCGGCCGCCGCGACGACCGCGCCGACGCTTCTTGCGCCGTTCGTTTTCGTCCTCACGCGCCTTCTTTGCCGCAGCATCCTCGCCAGGAACAGGTGGTTGATCGGCATCGTCCGCGTCATCATCGCTTCGAACCGTCTGACCTGGCTCGCCGGCAGAAGCTTCCTGGCGATCACGTCCACCACGCCGCCGGCGCTTGCGTCGGCGCTTGCGCGATCCTTCGTCGCTGTCGCCCCGCGCGCTTTCCGAGGTTTGAACGTCATCGTTTTCATCGCTTTCGTCGACTGCGATGTCAGTCTCGTCGAAATCATCGGCGATACCAAGTGTCGGCGTCTCTGCCAACGGAACGATCGGACCGAGGGCGATCGAACCCTTGTCAATGGCAAAATGCTGCGCTCCGACGCTGTCATCGGCCTCGATGCTGATCGTCAGGCCGAAGCGAGTCTCGAGATCGCCGAGGTTCTGGCGCTTGTGATTGAGCACGTAGAGGGCTGTCGGTACGGTCGTGCGAACGATGATGTTGTTCTGCGAATGGCGCAGAAGATATTCCTCGATCGAGCGCATGACATGCAGGGCGATGGACGATGCCGAGCGCACGTGGCCCGTGCCTCCACACATTGCGCATACCTGTGTGGTGCTTTCTAGGACGCTGGCGCGGATGCGCTGGCGCGACATTTCCAGAAGTCCGAAATGCGAAATCCGGCCGACCTGGATACGCGCACGGTCATCCTTGAGACAATCCTTCAACCGCTTCTCAACTGCGCGGTTGTTGCGATTCTCTTCCATGTCGATGAAGTCGATGACGATGAGCCCGGCGAGGTCGCGCAGGCGCAACTGCCGCGCTACTTCCTCGGCCGCCTCGAGATTCGTCTGCAAAGCAGTATCTTCGATCGAGTGTTCGCGGGTGGAACGGCCCGAATTGACGTCGATCGCGACCAGCGCTTCGGTCTGGTTGATGATGATATAACCGCCGGATTTCAACGTAACCTGCGGCTGCAGCATACGGTCGAGCTGCGCCTCGATTCCGTTGCGCGCAAAGATGGGCGTCAACTCGCGATAAGGCTGAACGACCTTGGCATGGCTCGGCATGAGCATGCGCATAAAGTCCTTGGCCTCGCGATAGCCATTCTCACCCGCGACCAGAATCTCGGTGATATCCTTGTTGTAAAGGTCACGGATCGAACGCTTGATAAGGCTGCCTTCCTCATAAACCAGAGTCGGTGCCGTGGAGGCGAGGGTGAGGCTGCGGACGTTCTCCCACAAACGCATGAGATATTCGTAGTCGCGCTTGACTTCCGGCTTGGTACGGTTCGCGCCGGCGGTGCGCAGGATTACGCCCATTCCCTTCGGAACTTCGAGGTCCTTGACGATATCCTTGAGGCGCTTGCGGTCCTGTACGCTGGTGATCTTGCGCGAAATGCCGCCACCGCGAGCGGTGTTGGGCATCAAGACGGAATAGCGGCCGGCGAGCGACAAATAGGTGGTGAGCGCGGCGCCCTTGTTGCCGCGTTCTTCCTTGACGACCTGGACCAGCAGGATCTGCCGGCGCTTGACGACGTCCTGGATGTTGTACTGGCGGCGCTGGAAGCGTTGATGCGTCGGCACTTCTTCCATCGCATCTTCGGCACCAACCGACTCGACTTCATCGAGCTCGTCGTGCGCATCTTCCTTGTCGTCGCCGGAACGATGACCGGATTTCTTCGAGCGCGGTGCCTCGTCGTCCGAGCCGTTTATTTCTTCCACGTCACTTTCAATGACGACAGCTTCAGAAATCACATCAGCTTCGATCGAAGCCGCACGCGTCTGGCCACCGGTTTCCTCGGATAGGATTTCGCCCGTATCCTCAGCGGTGACTTCGACGACGGCTTCGTCGTCGGACGAACCCTCGCTGGCGGCGGTGTCTTCTACGTTGTCGTCGGCAGAGGCCTCAAGCTTCGATGTTTCCTCGCCAGACCGCGGACCGCGACGGCCGCGCCGGCGATTGCGTGAACTGCGATCGTTGCGGTCGCGGCTGCGCTGCTCGCTCGCGTGTTCCTCGTGATCTTCGTCCTGGCTCGCCGCTTCCGCTTCCGCTTCAATCAGCGCCTGGCGGTCCGCGACCGGAATCTGATAGTAATCAGGATGGATTTCGCTGAATGCGAGGAAGCCGTGCCGATTGCCGCCATACTCGACGAAAGCAGCTTGAAGGGATGGTTCTACGCGCGTTACGCGCGCCAGATAGATATTGCCTTTGATCTGTTTCTTGTGTTCCGACTCAAAGTCAAATTCTTCAATCCGGTTGCCGCGAACCACGACAACCCGTGTTTCCTCCTGGTGGGAGGCGTCGATAAGCATCTTGTCCGACATTATAGTTCTTCTCCCCGGCTGCAACGCTCTCAACGCGAGACAGCCCGGATACCCGTAAGGTATCTGGAACCGCGCCTTGACGTCTGCCGGATATATTAAAGTTCGCAGAAACAGACAGACGCGGCATCGCGCGGACCTGCCTTGGGGCAGCCGCGGCTTGTAAGCCGGTTATGGTCACATCTGTACCAAACATTGTTGTTCCTGACGAAACGACCTCACGAATGGCACGCTTTTCAGCTGTGCCGCCACTGTTAACACCCCGCGAGGGGCTGGCTCGATGCGCCTTGTCTGCGCGATCTGCCGTTCACAAAGCGCTGCCGACAATCCCTGTCCGCGCGCGCCAAATCCCTTTATCGGTTACCTACAGCGAAGTTTCGCCATCGCCGCGCCATGTCTATGCCCCGTCTGTCTCCCCAGCATTTGCGGTGACATCGAAGAGCCTGATTCCGGAGGGCGGAAAGTAACTCGTCTTTGCTTTTAGGAGGTGTGTCGCTTAATGACAAGGGCTTCTTCATAATCGTGTCATCAACAGGTATGACCAAATAACCTTGAATAAGAGATTATTAACCATGGCTCCTTACTTAATAGTCATAGATAATGGGTCCTGAGCAGACTTCCAGTGCGTGCTTGGTCGACAGAAATGTGTTTGCGGGAATTGCCTGCCCGTTCAATTTCAAAGGTGTGAACGTGTTCCGTCGGATAATCATGGCTGCATTCCTTGGCCTTGTTGTTTTCTTGCAAGGGGGCACTTTCACGCATGCGGCGGGTGATCTGGCGGCTCTGACTTATCAGGCCGCCGGCGACGAGCTTCGCACACGCGTTGTCATCAATTTCGACCAGGAGCCCGATGTATCGACCATGTTGCTCGGCGATCCGCACCGCCTGGCAATTGATCTTCCGAAGACGGTTTTTGCCTTCGACAAAAAGTCGACTGAGCCGCGCGGTCTCATTACCGATGTCCGTTATGGAATGATCGACGATACGCGCTCGCGACTGATCTTTACGCTGAAGGGTCCTTTCGCGGTCGAGCGGATCGATGTTATCAAGAACGATACCAGTCCTGGCTACCGGATGGTCGCCGATCTTGTCGCGTCTTCCGATCGTGCATTCACGGAAGCACTGAAGACGCAGAACCAGACCACAGCTTCTACCACCTCCGCACCTAAAGGTGATCGGGTGGCCAATGCGGCTCCAGAAGACCTGAGCAAGGCGCCGAAGCCTTTCACGGTCGTTGTCGATGCGGGCCATGGTGGCATTGACAGTGGTGCGGAGAGTTCCGGCGGAAGCCTTGAGAAGAATGTGACACTGCTGTTCGCGCAGCAGTTGAGAGACGAACTACAGAAACTCCCCGGCATCCGCGTCGAGATGACCCGCAATGACGACACGTTCCTGCGCCTGTCGGAACGCGTGCGTATTGCCCGCCAGTACGAGGCGGACCTGTTCATCTCGATCCACGCCGACACAATCAACCGCGGAAGTATTCGCGGCGCGACGGTCTACACCGTTTCCGACAGGGCCTCCGATGCGGATTCGCGCGCCATGGCCGACCGTGAAAACCGGGCAGACGCCGTGGCCGGCATTGCCTTCGACAATGAGGCGCCGGAAATTGCCGACATCCTGATGGACCTGACGCGGCGGGAGACCCACAACTTCTCGCTGAACTTCGCCAAGACAGTGGTGAAATCTCTCAAGAAGGATGTGAACATGATCAATAACCCGCACCGCTTCGCCGGCTTCCAAGTGCTGCGTGCGCCGGATGTGCCGTCCGTGCTGGTTGAAATCGGATATCTCTCCAATCAGGAAGACGAAAAACTCATGCTTGACCCGGCGTGGCGGACGCACGTCGCCGAACGCCTCGCCACGGCAGTCGGCGAGTTTGCCGGGATGAAGACAGCGGGTGCGCTCAACTAAAAGTTCTACACGTTAAGGTTGTACTGAAAATTCATACGCCCATGCGTTGCCGAAACTCCACATTTGGTATTTAAATTGTTAAGGCGAACGGGTTTTCCTTGCCTTTGTCACATTTGTCGATCAATGGCATCGACGAGCTTTCGGCGTTGCACCAAGCGCATGCCGAACTTGGTCTGGCCTTCATAGCGGCCATTCCTGCATCGCAATCTGCATGGATCGAAAGCGCGCTTTGATTTTACGTGCCAATTGGTGAAACGGGTTCCGGATACTTATGATACGCTTGATCGGATATTTCTTCGGAATCGGCACAGTCATGGCGCTGATTGCCGCTGCAGGTGCGGCGGTCTACGTCGTCAGTATCTCCAAGGACCTACCCGACTATGAAGTTCTGGCAAAGTATGAACCGCCGGTCATGACCCGCGTTCATGCGTCGGACGGCCAACTTATGGCGGAATTTGCGCGCGAACGGCGGCTCTATCTGCCGATCCAGGCAGTGCCCGACCGGGTAAAGGCCGCATTCATTTCAGCCGAAGACAAGAACTTCTATCAGCATCCCGGCGTCGATATCGGCGGTCTGTTCCGTGCCGTGATCACCAATATCCAGAACTATGGCACGCGCCGTCCAGTGGGTGCTTCGACGATTACGCAGCAGGTTGCGAAGAACTTCCTTCTGAGCAATGACCAGACGATCGGGCGCAAGGTAAAGGAAGCGATCCTTTCATTCCGCATCGAGCAAGCCTATTCGAAGGATCGCATCCTCGAACTCTACCTTAACGAGATTTTCTTCGGCCTCAATTCCTACGGCATCGCTGGTGCGGCCCTGACCTATTTCAACAAGTCGGTAAACGAGTTGACGGTGGCTGAAGCCGCTTATCTTGCAGCCCTTCCGAAGGGGCCTTCCAACTATCACCCGTTCCGCCAGCCGGAACGTGCGGTGGAGCGGCGCAACTGGGTTATCGACCGCATGGCCGAGAACGGCTACGTGACGATGGAGGAAGCAAAAGAGGCGAAGGCCGAGCCGCTCGGCGTGACGCCGCGCCATACCGGCAATTATCTCTTTGCCTCGGAGTATTTCAGCGAAGAGGTTCGCCGTCAGATTATCGCCAAATATGGCGAGAATGCCCTTTACGAGGGAGGCCTATCGGTACGCACTACGCTCGATCCCAAGATGCAGGTCATGGCGCGCACTGCCCTTCAGCATGGCCTCTTCAAGTACGACGAGGCGCGCGGCTATCGCGGCGCCTACAAGACGATTTCGACCAATGGTGATTGGGGTATTCCTCTCTCGGAGGTCAAGGCTTTCTCGGATGTGCCGGAGTGGCGGCTCGCCGTCATTCTTGAAGTGACGCCGGAACAGGCCGTCATCGGATTGCAGCCCGAGCGTGATTCTTCCGGCAAGATCGTTGGCGAACGCAAGAAGGGTACCATCGACGCGGCTGACGCCAAATGGGCATTGAGGCTGCTTACCGATGGCAAGCGCACGTCGGCAAAGTCGCTGGAGGGTGTGTTCAACGTCGGCGACGTGGTTTTTGTGGAAAAGAAAGACGGAAGCGACGACACGTTCCAGTTGCGCCAGGTGCCGAAGATTGCCGGCGGCGCGGTTGCGATGGACCCGCATACCGGACGCGTACTCGCCATGGTGGGCGGCTTCTCCTTCGCCGAATCCGAATTTAACCGCGCGACGCAGGCCATGCGCCAGCCGGGCTCCTCGTTCAAGCCATTCGTCTATTCCGCCGCGCTCGACAATGGCTATACGCCTGCCTCGGTTGTCCTCGACGGCCCAATCTCGATCGACCAGGGCGGAAGCCTCGGAATTTGGGCTCCAAAGAACTATGGCGGAAAGTTCGCCGGTCCATCGACGCTGCGCTACGGCATCGAACAGTCGCGCAACCTGATGACCGTTCGGCTTGCGCAGGACATGGGCATGAAGCTCGTCGCGGAATATGCCGAACGTTTCGGCATCTACGACAAGATGCTGCCGGTTCTCGCCATGGCACTTGGGTCGGGTGAAACAACGGTCCTGCGCATGGTGACGGGTTATTCGATCATCGCCAATGGCGGACGCAAGATCACGCCTTCCATGATCGACCGAATTCAGGACCGCTACGGCAAGACGGTATTCAAGCATGACGAGCGCAAGTGCGAGAACTGCATGGCGACGGACTGGAAGGACCAGACGGAGCCGGAACTTATCGACGACCGCGATCAGGTGCTCGACCCTATGACCGCCTATCAGATCACGTCGATGATGGAAGGCGTGGTTCAGCGCGGTACCGCGACGATCCTCAAGAGCCTCAATCGTCCGATCGCCGGCAAGACCGGCACGACCAATGACGAGAAGGATGCCTGGTTCATCGGCTTCACGCCCGACCTCGTATTCGGCGTCTATCTTGGCTACGATTCGCCGTCGCCGATGGGACATGGTTTTACCGGTAGTGGCCTTGCTGCGCCGGTATTCAAGGAATTTGCCGAGGCGGCGTTGCAGGGTCAGCGTTCCGTCGATTTCCGCGTTCCAGAGGGCATGACGGTGATTCCGATCGACCGCAAGACCGGTATGCGCGCTGCGCCGGATGGCCCGAATGTCATCATGGAAGCATTCAAGCCAGGCACAGGCCCTGCGGACACTTACTCGGTCATCGGCATGGATACCTTCTCGGAAGGTTCGCCGGTCGAGGTGCAATCGCCGAACGTGAACCGGGCCATACAGGGTGGCGGCGGCGGCCTTTTCTGACCGCCTCATCCTCACTATTTCAGGCAGACCTGAAGACTTTACATCGTGCGGACCAGCAAATATGGTCCGCCGAAATTTGAGCATAGAGAAGGAACGGATAGCCAATGCGCGCCGAAATCGAGACGCTGGTCGACGAGATCAAGCAGGCCATAAGCCTGCTGAGGAGGCATCTTTGACTGGGATGTTTCCATCAAACGCCTGGGCTATCTGAACCAGCTTGCTGAAGATCCGTCGCTGTGGAATGACGCGCAGGAAGCACAGAAGCTCATGCGCGAGCGCCAACAGCTGGAAGACGGAATCAACTCGATCCGCACCCTCAGCCAGTCGCTGGAAGACAATGTCGAACTCATCGCCATGGGCGACGAGGAGGGCGACGCGTCTATCGTCGAAGAGGCCGAAGCCGCCATCCGCAGTATCAAGCAGGAGGTGGATCGCCGCCAGATCGATACGTTGCTTTCCGGCGAAGCGGATGCCAATGACACCTATCTCGAAGTCCACTCGGGCGCTGGCGGCACCGAGAGCCAGGACTGGGCCAACATGCTCCTGCGCATGTATACGCGCTGGGCCGAGCGCAAGGGCATGAAGGTCGAACTTCTCGAGGTGCACTACGGCGAAGAAGCGGGCATCAAATCCGCGACGATCCTCGTCAAGGGTCACAACGCCTATGGCTTCATGAAGACCGAGTCCGGTGTGCACCGGCTGGTGCGCATTTCGCCCTATGACTCAAATGCCCGCCGGCATACATCGTTTTCCAGCATCTGGGTCTACCCGGTCGTCGACGATAATATCGACATCGACGTCAACGAATCCGAAGTCCGCATCGATACCTATCGTGCTTCGGGCGCGGGCGGTCAGCACGTCAACACGACGGACTCGGCCGTGCGTATCACCCACATCCCGACCGGCATCGTTGTGCAATGTCAGGCGGAGCGTTCGCAGCACAAGAACCGGGCAACGGCCTGGTCGATGCTGAGGGCGCGCCTCTACGAGGCCGAACTTGAAAAGCGCGAAGAGGCCGCGAACGCGATCTCCGCTTCAAAAACCGATATCGGTTGGGGGCATCAGATCCGTTCGTACGTGCTCCAGCCATACCAGCTGGTGAAGGACCTGCGCACCGGCGTTGAAAGCACAAGCCCGCAGGACGTGCTGGACGGTGATGTCGATGAGTTCATGGAAGCCGCGTTGGCCCACCGGGTTCATGGCTCGGACATGGTGGTCGAGGATATTGCCTGATCTCGGATAGGGCCATCGTGCCGCGATCTAGAGTTCTGCTTTGACCTTGCGGCCGATCGCCAGGAAGCTGACCGGGTCGACGGGGTTGCCGTTTCTGCGAACTTCGTAATGCAGATGCGGGCCGGTCGAGCGCCCGGTACTGCCGACCTTGCCGAGCACGTCGCCGAGTTTCACATGTTGGCCGGCTTTGACAAGAATCTGGCTCATATGGCCGTATCGTGTCGCAAGGCCATTGCCATGATCGATTTCAACCATATTGCCGTAACCGCCGGTGTATTCAGCCGCCGTCACGGTACCATTCGCCGTGGCGAGAACGGAAGCGCCCGACGTCGCGCGGAAATCCATGCCGGAATGAAAGGCCATCATGCCGATGAGCGGATCTTTGCGCATGCCGAACGTGCTTGAGACCGGCATTCCAGGCGCCGGGTTGGCAATGGGGACCGCCTTTGCGAGCGCTTTTGCGCCTTCAAGGCGTTGCAGCGCATCATTGAGGTCGGCGAGTTTCGTGTCGAACGGGGACACTGGATTGAGGCTGGCGAGAATCAGCGGCCCGCCGGCACCTGCTTTTTCGTCGGTGGCCGTCCGTTTAATTCCCGTCGGGGCAAGAGCATCAAGGATCTTGTCTGCAGTCTCATAGGCCGAATTGGAGAGGGCCTGCATCCGATGGGTTTGCCGCGTTTCAATCGCGGCCAAAGAATGATCGACGGAATCGAGGAGTGCCGCCTTCTTAACCGTGGCTTTCGTTTTGTCGTCAAGCGGTACAGGCTTTTGCGTCGTCGTTGGCCCAGTAATGATTGGGTCGATGCCATAGAATGTATCTGAATCGTCCGACCTGACGACATTGTCGCTATCATTGTCCATGGCGAGGTCTGTCGCCGCTTCGGCCGGCAAGGTGCTGCTGGCGCGCTCAAGCATTGGCGCAAGCTTTTGGTGCTGCTCGCTCAGCCGTTTTTGCCGCTGAACAAGTTCGGCAACCTTTCCCTCCATCAGCTTCCGGTCGAGAAGTTGGCGGCTTGTCACGCGGTCGAGTTGGGTGCGAAGCGCAGCGATCCGATCCTCATAAGCTTGTTGGATCCGCGCCTGCCTGGCAACGCTTCCAGTGATCAGATCGTCGCGAAAAACAAGATAGGACGTAGCTAAAATGTAGGTTCCAGCAAAGCCGAGCGCTAGAGTTCCGCCCAGCAGCGCGGCCCAGGGCTTAACGCTGAAATGGCGGATTGCATCGCCCCGCGCGATGATGATCGTATGAGGTTCCTTGATGGTGCCGAAGATGCTGGAACTCTTGACCTTCTTCATTGCGGCTTTGTCCGTCGATCTGCAGCTGAATTCTTGAAAATCATTACACTCCGTTAGGGTTAACAAATCCTAACGGAGACATGCATTTTTCATTGAAATTTCAACGGAAAAGCGTTCGGATCAGGTTCGCGGAGCCTTTGCCGCTTCGAGTACCTCGGCAGCGTGACCGGGTACCTTGACCTTGTTCCAGACTTTGGCAATTCTTCCATTTGCATCGATGAGGAAGGTCGTTCGTTCAACGCCCATGTATTTGCGGCCGTACATGCTCTTTTCCACCCAAAGCCCATAGGTTTCGATGATCGTCTTGTCTTCATCGGCGACGAGATCGACCTTCAGATCGTGCTTGGTCTTGAACTTGTCGTGTTTCTTGACCGGATCGGGGGACATGCCGATGACTATCGCGCCGATCGCTTCGAACTGCGATCTCAGCGCCGAGAATTCGATCGCTTCCTGGGTGCAGCCGCTGGTGTCATCCTTCGGGTAGAAATAGAG
>NZ_JBBNAM010000163.1:0-7995 GCF_037994425.1 Phyllobacterium sp. | reverse complement strand
CCGTCATCTCCCTGATGACGGCGACGGCTGCCAGCCAGGCGGCGGCCGCCGGCTCGCCGGAATATATCGCGGCGGCACTCATCCTTGCGTTTTTGTCCGGGCTTATTCTGGTTGTCATGGGCCTTCTGAAGCTCGGGGCGCTTGCCAATCTGCTCTCGCACCCCGTCATCTCCGGCTTCATCACAGCGTCGGGCCTGATCATCGCATCCAGCCAGATCGGCCAGATTCTCGGCATCAAAACCTCCGGTGAAAGCCTGGTGGCGATAATTGGCAGCTTTTCGCGTAATATCGGCCAGTTCAATCTTTGGACCGCTATGGTTGGCATTCCGGCCGTCGCCTTCCTGTTCTGGGTCAGAAAGGGCCTGAAGCCACTCTTGATCCGCGCCGGTCTGAAAACGAGGGCAGCCGACCTCATCGCCAAGGCCGGTCCCGTCTTTGCCATTGCGCTGACGACCTCCGCCGTCGCATTGTTCGATCTTGCCGGACACGGCGTCAAGATCGTCGGCACCATTTCGACCGGTGTTCCACCGCTGACAGTTCCGTTGTTCGATCCGCAACTCTGGATGCAGCTCGCAGCGCCCGCTCTTTTCCTCAGCATCATCGGTTTCGTGGAATCCGTGTCGGTTGCCAAGACGCTCGCCGCCAAGCGCCGCCAGCGCATTCGGCCGGACCAGGAACTGATCGGCCTTGGAGCTTCAAATCTGGCGGCCGCTTTCACCGGCGGATACCCTGTCACAGGTGGCTTCGCCCGTTCCGTCGTCAATTTCGATGCTGGTGCTGAAACTCCGGCCGCCGGCGTCTTTACAGCCATCAGCATTGGTCTGGCTGCCCTGACGCTGACGCCACTGCTCTATTTTCTGCCCAATGCGACGTTGGCAGCCACGATCATCGTCGCAGTCCTTAGTCTCATCAACATCAAGGCTACCATCGATGTCTGGCATTATTCCAAACGCGACTTTGCAGCCATGATGTTGACCATCGGCATGACGCTGGTTGCGGGCGTCGAGGCAGGCGTGGTTGCCGGTGTCGGCCTTTCGGTGCTGCTGTTCCTGCACAAGGCCTCGAAACCACATATGGCAATCGTAGGGCTTGTCCCCGGTACGCAGCACTTTCGAAACATCAACCGCCACGAAGTCGCCACCAGCCCGCGGGTTCTCAATGTTCGCATTGACGAGAGCCTGACGTTCACCAATGCCGGCTGGCTGGAAGAAGCCGTCACCGACCTCGCCCTGAAAAGCCCGGACGTGCGTGACGTCGTGCTGATGTGCTCGGCCGTCAATGAAATCGACGCGACGGCGCTCGAGAGCATCGAGGCCCTGAACCATCGACTGTCGTTGGCCGACATCCGGCTGCATCTGTCTGAGGTCAAGGGACCTGTGATGGACCGGCTGAAACGTTCGCATTTCCTCGCAGAGCTGACCGGGCAGATTTTCCTGAGCCAGTTCGATGCTCTGCAGGCGCTGTCGCCGGAGTTGCTCTCGGCACCGCTGGTCAAACTTGTGGCACCGATCCGCTGATTCCTTGACGGCCTTCTCGCAACACAAGCGATAATCGGAACCAAACGCACACCGGAACCGCGGCGTGGCGCTTGCGCGGAAATTGTCGGCGCCGGTAGGCAAAAGACTGTGCAGAGTGATGCCGGTTCGCGCAAAGCTCCGGCGAACGCTGACGCTCACGCATGCGGTCGTCTATCGACTCGGCGTAACGATTGGCGTGGGAAGTACGGTACCATTTTCACGAACGTCGCCGCGGCGCCTCAAGGGTGCGATCAGAAGAAAGGCAAGAATCTGCACCCGGAAAGTCATCTCGTATCCCGAATGGGCCGGCTGCGTGCCGCCGTCCTTGGTGCCGAAGAATGGCGAGGTTCATGTTTGACCCCGCATAAATCGGCATGGCGGCCGAAGGGCCCATCGTTGATCCAGATGTACGACGCGGGCAGAGCTGTGTTGGCCAGCAGGTGGTCCATCGAGAACACGGAGCAAACCTCTTCCCGCCCAGCGGTCGCTCTTGATTTTCTGCTTCTACTATTCTGGATTTGGAATATAATTTTTTGTTGGAGAGCAACTGGAGATTTCCAGATGAACAGACGCCAGCTTTTGAAAGGCGGCGTCGGTCTGCTGACCGTCGCAGGCAGCGCTTCATGGTTGTCCCCGCATGCCAGAGCAGCGCAGCTTGCTTTGCCGTCTGGCGCAGTCGCCACGCAGGTGCTGGAGGCGCTTCCGGGCAAGGTGCCTTTGATGAAGAGGACCTATCGGCCGCCCAACTACGAAACGCCGATCAGCTACTTCAACGAAGAGTTCACGCCGAACAACGCCTTCTTCGTCCGCTACCACCTAGCCGATATTCCGAAGGTCGATCTTGCGGCCTGGAAAGTGCGGGTCGGCGGACCGGCGGTGCAGAACCCGGCCGAGTTCAGCCTAGATGATCTGAAGAAATTTGAGAGGGTTGAGATCGCCGCCGTATGCCAGTGCTCGGGCGAGCGCCGTGGCTTCTCGGATCCGCACGTGCCGGGCGTCGAATGGGGCAACGGCGCCATCGGCAACGCCAAATGGGGAGGCGTCCGCCTGAAGGACGTGCTCGACAGGGTTGGGCTTGCCAAAGAAGCGTTAGAGGTTTCGTTCAACGGCGCCGACGGGCCGGTCGTCGACAAGACTCCGGACTTCGTGAAAAGCGTTCCGATCTGGAAGGCGATCGACGAGAACACGCTCATCGCCTTCGAAATGAACGGTGAGCCACTGCCGCACTGGAACGGCTTCCCCGCCCGCATCATCGTCCCCGGCTGGACAGCCACCTATTGGATGAAGCATATCGTCGATATCGAGGTGCTGAAGGAGCCCCTCAAGAACTTCTGGGTCAACACCGCTTACCGTATTCCGAAAGGGTTGTTCCCCGTCGTTCAGCGCTTCGTATCTCAGGAACCGGTCGACTCGCCGACGACGCCGATCACCGAGATCGTGGTGAACTCACTGATCATCAATCTCGAGGACGGCGATGAAGTCAAAGCCGGTCAGCCGGTGGACATCAAAGGCATCGCGTGGGACGGCGGCTACGGGATCGTCGAAGTCGCAGTGTCGGCCGATGGCGGCAGCAATTGGACGCAGGCCGCGCTCGGCAAGGACCTCGGCCGGTTCGCCTGGCGACAGTGGACACACGGCTACACGCCGGGACAGGCGGGCGCGGCAACGATCATGGTCAGGGCCCGGAATGCAGCTGGCGCGACACAGGTCGACAAGCTCCTGTTCAACGGCGCCGGCTACCACAACAACATTGCCCAACGCTTAGCGCTCAAGGTGGTCTGAGAGGATCGAAATGATCAGGTTTCTGGAGAGTGCCGCAATCATCACTTTCGCGCTTTCCCTGTCGGCGAATGCAGACGAGGACGCAATCAAACTGAAGCCCGGCGACGGGTTTGAGGCCGTCGAGCAGAACTGCACCGCCTGCCACAGCCTCGATTATGTGCAGATGAACTCGCCCTTTCTCGACCAGAAGGGCTGGACAGCGGAAGTGACTAAGATGGTTAAGACTTTTGGCGCACCGGTCGAAGAGGCCGATCAGCAAAAGATCATCGAATACCTCACCGCAAACTACGGCAAACCGTAATCTTCGGCGATCAGCGTTGGTGGAACACTCACTGCAGTGCCAAGGCAATGTCCCGTCTTCCCATTCCCGCGTGCTTCGACGAGGACATGGTCACTCTTCAGCGATGCGACCATTCAGGCGACGCCATTTCAATAGTGGCGCAGCGTGAAAACTATTGCGATAGCAATCATAATTCCCGCTACCAGCGCGATGAAATGGAATTTGCGCGGCTCACGATCAGCCTGAGGCAGCAAGTGTGTGACGCCGACATAGATCAGAACGTCGGCTGAAAATGCGAAGGGGTTGCCGAGCAGGACTGCATCGATGTTGCTGATAAACGGAAACGACGCGAGTGTAACGATCGGGGTGGACAGCGCCGCCGCCACAAAACCAAGTAGCAGCGATCGCTTGTCCGAGAACCCCCGCGAATGAGGAGCGCGTAGGTAACAATCCCCTCAGGAATTTCATGCAAAACCATACCCTATGAGCGCATCTGTCAGGGCGCTGACATTGAAACCGATCGTGCGCTATCAGGAAGCGAGTGAAGCCCTATTCGGCACTGTAAACTTAACATTGCGACAGCCGTGAAGGTGCGGAGAAGTTAATCCGATTAAATCTCAGGCCAGCATCGCATGTGCGATTTCGTTCCATACTGCCATGGTCGTTCTGCGCAGATCGCGATGTCCGGCAGATGAGAAATTGTTGCGGGGAAAATGCAACAGATTAGCTATCGGATCGTGGATGGGGACGAAGCGTTGAAGTTGTCGTGCTGACTTGAAGCGTTTCATGACCAGTTATCGTCGCCCGATCTGCTGGTGCGAATTCTTCGCTAGATTGTTCAGCCCCTTGTGACGCCGATGCTCAACACCGGGTACGGCCTGGCGTTTCGCGGTGGCATAGGAGCGAAGCTTATCGGTGATCATTGCACGTGGTGTGCTGCCCTGCCTTCTCAGTACGCTCTGCCGCATTTGTATTTCTCCGGCTTTGCACCAAAACAAGGATGAAGCCACCCTAATCGACGGCGCGCCAGAGTCATTCCTATTTGCCCGCGATGCTGACGACAACTTCATCAAGATGCCATTTGTCGCCGAAACGGCCCTGACCTGCGGCGAATTCGATTGGCGAAATTCCGGCCGAACTTTTCCGCTGGTCCGGATCGCTTGATGGGAAACAGTCATCCCTTCCTCGGCGAGCAAATCCTCAACCTTACCCAGGCTCAGCCGAAAACGAAGATACAGCCACACCGCATGCGCGATGATCTCGGATGGAAAGCGATTGCAGAGGTAAAGGGGATCACGATGCTGCTGGTCAAGCCGGATTTCCAGCCTCTCCATAAATTTCCGGACAAGTTTACAGTGCCCATGAAGGAATTATTGCGACGGTTCTTGATCGTGAAGTGCTGTCTTGCCGTGCTGTTAATTCTAGAACCTTCGAGAGAATTGTGCTTCCGATGCAACTTTGGGACAACCGGCACGTTCAGACATCGGACCTGCACTGGCGCAGCTGGCCCATATAAATGAAGCGCCTTCGCAGGGAAGCTTAATGCCTCAATCCGTCAAGCTGGTATCCGTGGGTACCGCAGTCCCTCCTTATGTCCTTGACCAACGGGACGCCGCGCGAGCATCTCACCAAGCATTTTCCTCCCGTTTTGGCGGCTTCGAACGCTTGGCCAAAGTGTTTCAAAGTTCCGGTATCCGGCGACGGTACGGAGTTAGACCAATTGACTGGTATCTTGAAACGAGAGGATGGCCTGACCGAAACGCCGCCCACCTTCAGGGAGCTGACGCGATGTTTGTGAACGCAGCTACCCGGGCCCTTAAATCTGCGGGACTAGCCGCCAACGACATTGACACCATCGTTACGGTGTCATCGACCGGAATCGCGACGCCCAGCCTGGAAGCGCGCGTAAGCCAGCAGCTGGGGTTCAGGGATGATGTCGAACGGGTTCCGGTGTTCGGTTTAGGCTGTGCTGGTGGCGTCTCAGGGTTGTCTATTGCATCGCGGCTGGCGGCGTCTCGGCCGGGATCAGTCGTTCTCCTCGTAGCTGTTGAAACCTGCACATTGGCATTTCGCATGGACAAGCTCACGAAAGCCAACATCGTCGCCACCGCGCTTTTTGGTGATGGTGCCGCCGCTTGTGTATTGCGGGTGGCTGATAAAGGACTAGCCGAGGTAGAAATGAGCGGTCAACATACATGGCCTGATACGCTTGACATTATGGGATGGAGCGTCGATCCGGAAGGGCTGGGAGTCATTTTCGATCGGTCTATTCCACCGTTTGCTGCGGCCAATGTTCGCCCGGCTCTTATCTCCGTTCTCGCCCGATCAAATTTGACACTTGAGGACATTGATCGGTTCGCCTGCCATCCAGGTGGCGCGAAGGTGATCGACGCATTGGAAACTGCTTTGGAACTCGGTCAGGGCACTCTGAATCACGAGCGCGATGTGTTGAGGGACTACGGAAACATGTCCTCACCGACAGCATTGTTTGTGCTCGACCGTCTTATCTCCACCGGCTTACCGCGTCGAACTTTGCTGACTGCCATGGGACCAGGCTTCACGCTGAGCTGCGTGTCCTTGAAAGCCGCTGCATGATTTTGTCGATCCTGCTCCTAACTGCGGTGACCCTGGAGAGGCTTGGAGAAATCTGGATTGCCCGGCGTAATACTCGCGCCCTTTTGGCAAGCGGAGCCTACGAAATCGCAGCCTCGCATTATCCGGCAATAGTCATTCTGCATGCCACATGGCTCATGGGGCTCTGGCTCGTTGCTTGGAACGCTCCCCTTTATATTGGGTGGGTAGGCGTATTCGCAGGACTTCAGGCGTTACGGCTCTGGACGTTATCGACACTTGGTCGCCGCTGGACCACTCGAATTATCGTAATGCCCGGAGAAGCACTTGTATCGACGGGCCCCTATCGCTTTTTGCGACATCCGAACTATCTTGTGGTGGTTGGCGAAATCGCAGTTCTACCGATGTGCTTTGGTATGCCGATCTATGCGACCTCCTTCTCGATCGCCAATGCGTTGGTGCTGACGATACGGATCAGGGCAGAGACCGATGCTCTTGCATCATCCAATGCCCGGTCGGTGCGAAGTAGCCTCAGGAGTTAATATAAAGTAGTTCGTGAGCTCGGCCGCGGCCGGCCTTCCTTCCTCAAGAATCTCCGGCTCAACCCATCGTCATACGCCTGAGAACGTTCGTCTTCCAATAGAACTGGTGAACAAGAGCCCCAAGGACGTGGGCGGCAATGAGCGCCCAAAGGATGACTTTGAGAACACCGGCGTGTATGTCACCTGCACCATTATACCCCAGATAATAGGCTGCAATCCCAGTGACCGGCATGGCAACAAGAACGAAGTAAAGGGCCATATGCGCGTACTTGGATGCTCGCCTAAAAATTGCTGGCTCTTCAGATGGCGAAGCCGGGACACCCTGGACGAACCGTAGAGCTAGGCGAACAACGACGAGAACAAATATTGCGACACCGACATAGGCATGGATATTCGCGCTTGATATTTGGTCCGCAGATGCCGTTCCCGTTCGTTTGATACTCCGGTTCCACTCGTTCATTCCGTCGGGAAGGAGCAAATTAAAGAAGATGAGTGCAGCTGTCAGCCAATGCAGAACACGTTGCGGCAATGAAAATGAAAGTGAACCGGACTTTTTCAATGTCAACTTTGCCTCCTGCTAACGTTCTCGTCATCGGTGCCCGAAGCTACCCGTCATCGAGAACTTGAACGGTGGCTCTGCAAGACTCGGCCTCGCCGTGCAAATGAGAGCGACTGTAATTAAAATGGGAAAGAATTGCATGCTTGTGGTTGCTTTTTCATTGGAGCAATACGTGTCGGTTACGCTGCAATTCTGACGGCAGCCTTAACGACGCTGAATAGAGTTTTTTTATGTCAGTCGCAGGGATCGGCGGGGGAGTTGCCAGACGACAAGGCATAATTGGCGACAATTAAGGAAATGCGCACGGATCTTCCGGTAAAGGACCGAAATGACCGGGAAACGCAAATCATGAAGAAGGTAGGGCGCCCGGCGTATCGCAAGGCGGGGGCTGGTCACATCGAATCCCATCAACCAGTCCCATCCGACCCCGTCATTCACCAGGTCTTCACCCCCAGCCTCCATCCTCTGTTGGAGCCGGTACGAGCAATATCGGACCAAAGCCCGAGCATTGGCTTTTCGTCATGATGTGCTGCACGCTCGGTGCATGCACGATGCCGATGCCGGTGCGGGGAGCACTTAAAAATGTGGCATCAGTCGGCGTCTTGATCACGACCGGCTCGCCTAGGTACGGGTTATCCTCTTGCAGCTGCAGCACAAGCACGTACTTGCCGCTGTCCGTCCCGGCATAGATGACGATTTTCGTCATCACCGACATGTCAGTGTTTCTTGCCCTTCGTGGGAGGT
>NZ_JBBNAM010000162.1:0-6877 GCF_037994425.1 Phyllobacterium sp. | reverse complement strand
CCACAGGTCTGGTAAAAGAGTTACGTTTACGCAAACGTCAAAATTTCTTGGGAGTGGTTGATGGCTTTGCCGGATGTACTAAAGTCGAGACTGCGCGTTCCAGTCGTCGGAGCGCCCTTGTTCATCGTTTCGCACCCGGCTTTGGTTCTTGCGCAATGCAAGGCAGGCGTCGTCGGCTCTTTTCCCGCGCTCAATGCGCGACCCGAAGCGCAACTCGACGAGTGGCTGGCCGAGATCACCGAAGAACTGCGCAACCACGACGAGAAAAATCCGGATCGTCCCGCCGCACCCTTTGCAGTCAACCAGATCGTGCACCGCTCCAACAAGCGGCTCGAACATGACCTCGGGATGTGCCTCAAATACAAGGTTCCGATCGTCATCTCCTCGCTCGGCGCGGTGCCGGAGGTGAACGAGGCGATCCATTCCTATGGCGGCATCGTACTCCACGACATTATCAATAACCGCCACGCTAATTCCGCGATTCGCAAGGGTGCGGACGGGTTGATCGCGGTTGCGGCGGGAGCGGGCGGCCATGCTGGCCCGCTGTCGCCATTTGCCCTGATCCACGAAATCCGCGAATGGTTCGATGGCCCGTTGCTTCTTTCGGGTGCAATCGCCACCGGTGGTGCCATTCTCGCAGCGCAGGCCATGGGCGCGGATCTAGCCTACATCGGCTCACCGTTCATTGCCACCAATGAGGCACGCGCAGTCGACGGCTACAAGCAGATGATCGTCGACTCGACCTCGACGGATATTGTCTACTCCAACTACTTCACGGGCATCCACGGCAACTACTTGAAGCCGTCGATCGCCAAGGCCGGGATGGACCCGGAACACCTGCCGGAAGCCGATCCCTCAAAGATGGATTTTGAAGCGGCAACGACTGGCGCCAAGGCCTGGAAGGACATCTGGGGCTGCGGCCAAGGCATCGCCGCCATCAAGGAAATCGTTCCCGCGGGCGATCTCGTGGCGCGGCTCGAGCGGGAATATCACGCGGCGAAAGCGAAACTCTGCGCTGCTTGAAAGGGCGATCCTACATCGGCCGGCTGGCGATCTCGGCGACGGCGCGTTTGGCCATCACCTTCACCAGATTGGCGCGATATTCGGCCGAGGCGTGCATATCGGATAGCAGTCCATCCGCGTCCACCGTCAGGCCATCCAGCGCCGAAGCGTGGAAATCCGCCGCGAGTGCCTTCTCGGCATCCTTCAGTCGGAACACGCCGTTCTCGCCAGCACCCGTCACTGCAACCCTGACCGTGTCGCCGGATTTGGCGACGAATACACCGGCCATTGCGTAGAGCGAGGCAGGGTTCGGGAACTTCTTAAATGCGGCTTTGTCTGGGACGGTAAATTCCACACCGGTGACGATTTCTTCGGGTTCAAGTGCAGTTTCAAAGAGACCAGTGAAATATTCCCCCGCCGGGACGGAGCGGCGATTGGTGATGATCGTCGCGTCCAATGCAAGTAGGGCGGAAGGATAGTCGGCAGCCGGATCATTGTTGGCAATTGACCCGCCTATGGTACCCATGTTGCGTACCTGAGGATCGCCGATGTGGCCGGCAAGATTGGTGATCGCCGGACAGATTTTGGCAAGTTCCGCGTGCGTCGCCACGTCATGATGACTGGTGACCGCTCCGATATGAACCGTGCGGCCGGAAATCTTGACTCCCTTCAACGCCTCGATGCGGCGCAGGTCGACAAGATCGCTCGGCGACGCCAGACGCTGCTTCATCGTTGGAATGAGCGTCATGCCGCCTGCGAGGTACTTCCCATCCTCCGCTTCGCCCATCAGCCGTGCTGCGCCTTCGACGGAGGTGGCGCGATGATACTGTGTCTCATACATGGCCTGTCTCCCTTACTTTGACGCGTGAATGGCGGCCCAGACAATTTGCGGGGTTGCCGGCATGGCGAGGTCGTTGTTGTCGATTGCATCGGTGATGGCGTTGATGACGGCCGGGGGCGAGCCTATCGCTCCCGCTTCGCCGCAGCCCTTGACCCCAAGCGGGTTGGAAGGACATGCCGTCTCGGTGTTCATGACCTTGAAGGACGGCAGGTCGAAGGCGCGCGGCATCGTATAGTCCATATAGCTTGCTGTCAGGAGCTGCCCGTTCTCGTCGTAATGCGTCCCTTCGAGCAACGCCTGGCCGATACCTTGCGCGAGGCCGCCATGCACCTGTCCCTCGACAATCATCGGGTTAATGATCTTGCCGAAGTCGTCAGCGGCAACAAACTGGACGACCTCTGTCGTCCCGGTTTCCGGATCGATCTCGACTTCGCAGATGTGGCACCCGCCCGGGAAGGTGAAATTGGACGGATCGTAGAATGCACCCTCCTTGAGGCCGGGTTCCATCCCGGACGGAAGGTTGTGTGCGGTATATGCAGCTAGCGCCACCTGGAACCAGGGAACGCTCTTGTCAGTGCCGGCAACGCGCACGTCGCCGTCCTTGATCTCGATGTCAGCCTCGTCGGCTTCGAGCAGATGGGCAGCAATCTTCTTGGCCTTGGCTTCGACCTTGTCGAGCGCCTTGGCTATCGCCGACATGCCGACCGCGCCGGATCGCGAGCCATAGGTGCCCATGCCCATCTGGACCTTGTCCGTATCGCCGTGGACGATCGAGACACTATCGATGGGCACACCGAACCGTTCGGCCGCGAGCTGGGCGAACGTGGTTTCGTGGCCCTGGCCGTGGGAATGGGAGCCAGTCAGTATTTCTATCGTGCCGACCGCATTGACCCTGACTTCCGCGCTCTCCCAAAGACCAACGCCAGCGCCGAGCGAACCGACTGCCGAGGAGGGAGCAAGACCGCAGGCCTCAATGTAGCAGCTCATACCGATGCCGCGCAGCTTGCCACTTTTTTTGGCCTCCTGCCGGCGCTTCTCAAAGCCGGCATAGTCGGCGGCCTTCATGGCCGCATCGAGCGTCGCATCGAAATCGCCGGCGTCGTAGCACATGATCACCGGCGTCTGGTGCGGGAATGATCTTACGAAATTCTTGCGCCGCAGCTCAGCAGGCGAAACGTTCAGTTCGCGTGCCGCCGTTTCCATGATGCGCTCGAGCACGAATGTTGCTTCAGGTCGCCCCGCGCCGCGATAGGCATCGACAGGCGCCGTATTGGTATACACCGTCTTCACATTGGCATGGATCGCCGGAATGGCATATTGCCCAGAGAGCAGCGTCGCATAGAGATAGGTCGGAACGCAGCTTGAAAACAACGACATGTAGGCGCCGAGATTGGCGATTGTCTGGACCTTCAGGCCAAGAATACTGTTGTCCTTGTCGAAGGCAATCTCCGCATGGGTGACATGGTCGCGCCCATGAGCGTCGGCGAGGAAGCTCTCGGTGCGATCAGCTACCCATTTGACCGGAACCCCGGTCTTCTTCGACGCCCAGAGGCAGACAATCTCCTCAGGATATATATAAATCTTGGAACCAAACCCACCACCGACATCCGGCGCGATCACGCGCAGCTTGTTTTCAGGCGCGACATTGTAGAACGCGCTCATCACGAGGCGGGCGACATGCGGATTTTGCGACGTGGTCCAGCAGGTGTAGTGATCCTCGCCGGAATCGTAAACGCCTAGCGTCGCCCGCGGCTCCATCGCGTTCGGCACCAGGCGATTATTGACGATATCCATCTTCGTGATGTGAGCCGCCTTGGCGAAAGCCTCGTTGGTCGCGGTCTCGTCGCCAAGGTCCCAGTCGAAGATCAGGTTGTCCGGCGCCTCCGCATGGATTTCCGGCGCGCCCGGCTGCAGAGCGTCGAGCGCGTTGACCACGACCGGCAACTCCTCATAGGTGACCTCGACCGCTTCGGCGGCATCGCGGGCTTCGCCCTTCGAATCAGCGATGACGATGGCTACGGCGTCGCCCACATAGCGAACCTTGTCGGTTGCAAGCGGCGACCAGGCCCCCATTTTCATCGGGGTGCCGTCCTTGGAATGGATCATCCAACCGCAGATCAGATTGCCAATTCCGTCAGCCTTGAGCTCGCTGCCGGTCAGCACTGCAATCACGCCAGACTTCGCTTGCGCCGTATCGACCTTGATACTGCTGATCTTGGCATGGGCATGTGGGCTACGCACGAACGCCGCGTGCTTCATGCCGGGCACGACCATGTCGTCGGTATACTTGCCCTTGCCGGTGATGAACCTTTTGTCTTCCTTGCGGAGAACCCGTGCTCCGATACCTTCAACGCCCATGATTAGTTCTCCCTGTCGCAGACGGCTTGGCTGGAGAGACGATAGAGCTCCTAAGCGAGGCCGCTGCCAGACTGAATCCGTTGATCAGGCAGCCTTCTCGGCGCCCTTCCCCATTTTTTCCGATGCGTCGAGCACGGCCTTGACGATATTGTGATAGCCGGTGCAGCGGCAGATATTGCCTTCAAGTTCAAGGCGCACAGTGGCTTCGTCCAGGCCTTCGGGATGCCGGCGGATTATGTCCGCCGAACTCATGAGCATGCCGGGGGTACAGAAGCCGCATTGCAGCGCGTGATGCTCGCGGAAAGCCGCCTGAAGCGGGTGCAATTCGCCATTGAGGCTTAGCCCCTCGATGGTGGTGACGGTCGAGCCCGAGGCCTGCGCCGCAAGCATCGTGCAGGACTTGACCGCTTTTCCATCGACATGCACAACGCAGGCGCCGCATTGCGACGTATCACAGCCGACATGGGTGCCGGTCAATCCAAGATTTTCACGCAGGAAATGCACGAGTAGTGTGCGGTCTTCGGCTTCGCCTTTTACGGCTCGACCATTAACGACCAGTTCAACCTTCGCCATAGGTTCCTCCCAGACCGTTGACATGGCAAATGTGCCTTCTCCCGGGGCCCATGTGCTTAACGCTGAGATTAATCGCTCCTACGCACTTGTCTATCGTCTAAATAGAAAAATTCTAACCTACCGTTTCCGCGCGTATCAAAAGAGCGGCAGCTGTCTCCCACCTTCTGCCAGCTTGCCAAAAAGCAGCGATCTCAAGGCTTGCATTCGGCGCGCAATGCGGGTATCAGGCGCGTCATCCTTCGGCATGAACCTGATTGCCGGATTCATGGATCGGGAAGCATCTTCCCTGCCGCTTTAGCTCAGTTGGTAGAGCACATCATTCGTAATGATGGGGTCGCGTGTTCGAGTCACGCAAGCGGCACCACTTTTCAACTCCTATGCTGCATAGAATCGGCTCAGAAACGACTTGGTGCAGGAGATTTCACACCTCGGCTGCTTTTCTCTGATGCGGGGTGATGATGCCATAACCCCCGTCCAGCATCTGGAGGGACATGCCGACGATTGCTTCGTGCGCGAACGTCCTATCCTCGTTTAAATCATATCGGCCGGCTACCACAGCAAAGGCTTGACCGGTTTTTCGCTAGGCATGGCTATAAACCCCCATGACTCTCTGGCGAAGTGAGCAGATAGTTGGAATTGGCATGGTTGGCGTAGGCGTTGGCCAGGTGGAGCAATCGCGGGATTGGATTCTCGATACGCCTGCCAAGTTCGATGGTGCAGGCGGGAAACTGCATTCGGTAAATCGGTGACGATGGGAGATTATCCCTGACAGCTACCGGGCGGGTGATCGCGGCATCCCGCTCAAGATTGAAGCCCGCACACAGAGGGAACGACAATGAAAAAACTACTTGCATCCACATGCCTGATTTTTGGCCTGATCGGCGGAGCTTCCTTTGCCAGCGCCGCCGAATGCGGCAGCATCACAATCGCAAGCATGAATTGGCAGAGCGCCGAGGTGCTTTCAAATCTCGACAAGATCATCCTGAACGAAGGTTATGGTTGCCAGGCCGATATCACCGTCGGTGATACAGTTCCGACAATCACCTCCATGGCGGAAAAGGGTCAGCCGGATATCGCACCCGAAGCATGGGTCGATCTGCTCCCGGAAATCGTCAAGAAGGGAACTGACGAGGGGAAGATCGTAGCGGTTGGCTCGCCGCTCCCGGATGGCGGCAATCAGGGTTGGTGGATACCGAAATACCTTGCCGATGCCCATCCGGATATAAAGACCATACCGGACATGCTCAAGCATCCGGAACTTTTTCCTGATCCCGAGGACGCATCAAAGGGAGCAATCTTCAACGGTCCGTCCGGGTGGGGTGGCACTCTCGTGACCACGCAACTCTATAAGGCTTTTGATGCTGAGAAAGCCGGCTTCAGGCTAGTCGATACCGGCTCGGCAGCTGGCCTCGACGGTTCCATCGCCAAGGCTTACGAGCGCAAGCAGGGCTGGGTTGGCTATTACTGGGCGCCGACCGCTTTGCTCGGCAAATACCCGATGGTGAAGCTGGAGGCGGGCGCTCCCGCTGACCCGGCGGAGTGGAAGCGTTGCAATACGGTGGCAGATTGCCCTGATCCGAAGCCGAATGCATGGCCAATCGACAAAATTGTTACGCTGCTGGCGAAGCCTTTCTCTGAAAAGGTTGATCCGGGCGTGATGGACTATCTCAAGAAGCGTTCCTGGAGCAACGAAACAGTCAACAAGCTGATGGCCTGGATGACTGACAATCAGGCGACTGGTGAGGACGGGGCCAAGCATTTCCTCAAGGAGAACAAGGACATTTGGACCAAGTGGGTCTCCCCGGAAGCCGCCAAGAAAATCGAGACTTCTCTCTGACATCTACAGAACTGCGGTGCACAAACGCGCACCGCAGTTCGCCTGCTGCGCGGGTCGGAATGCTTACGCCGCTTTGTCCGTACGCAGCGCCCAAAATGCAAAGAGTGGTTTATCAAGGGATCGCATGGCGTGATTGATATTCGGCACGTTGTAGAACGAACCGCCAATGCCGGGTGAAAACCACTCCCCTTCACCCTGCCTGAACTCTCCGTTCGAAAGAACGAGGTACACCTCCTCGGGCGAATGGTCATGGTCCGGGTAGCGAA
>NZ_JBBNAM010000161.1:0-2723 GCF_037994425.1 Phyllobacterium sp. | reverse complement strand
TCCAGTTGCATAAATGTATCCGGCCTCTCGCGAGTGGGCTGCGGTTGCAGCCAGGCCATGATGAGATCCGCACACGCCGTTCCCAATAAATGGTTCGGGCACGAAGCCCGCTTTTTTGCGCAGGACTTACGGCATGTTGATCCACTGTTTCGTCATCACTATTCCCGAGCCTTGCAATCGCGCTTGGATCGTCAGGTGAAGGCAGGGTCTCTGCGTTCGTAGAGCGCTCCAGGCTTGGTCAGGACAACCCAGACAATCCGGGCCATTTTAGCGGCAAGTGCGACGACGGCTTTGTCGGGGTGCATCCGAGCCTGGAGGCCATCCAGCCAGCTCCCCAGTCGATCCCTCGTTCGATCGAGATGTCGAAAGCAGGATCCTGCTCCATGCACGAGCAATTTGCGCACGTAGCGGTTTCCTCGCTTGCTGATACCGAGAAGCCTTTGCTTTCCGCCGGTCGAGTATTCTCGCGGCACGAGGCCGAGCCACGCGGCCAGATCGCGGGCTTTCTGGAATTGTCGACCGTTTCCAATGGCAGCAAGGAGTGCAGTCGCCCCCAAAGCTCCGATCCCAGGGATAGTCATGAGACGTCGTGCGATATCTTCGCGATTTGCGACCGCCTCGATCTCGCGTGTGAGGTCACCGATGCGGTGTTCCAACTGGCGCAAGTCGGCGAACAGGTTTGCGAGCAGCTTACGCATCGCCGGCGAAAGATCGTTTGATTGATCCTCGAGAACCTGTGGCAGGTCGAGCTTGAACAGACCTGCACCCTGGCGTAGGGCAATCCCGTATTCCAGGCAGAAGGCTCGCATCTGATTGATCAGACGCGTTCTCGTTCCGATCATCTGGTCCCGCACCCGGTGCAAAGCCTGAAGATCTGCTTGTTCCTCGCTCTTGAGTGCAGCAAACCGCATCGTTGGCCGCGTGGCTGCCTCAGCGATCGCCTCCGCATCGATGATGTCGGTCTTGTTCGACTTGACGTAGGGCTTCACGAATTGCGCGGGGATCAAGCGCACCTTATGTCCGAGCGCCTGTATCTTCCTGGCGATCCACTGAGATCCTGCGCACGATTCCATCCCCACGATTGCCGGTGCTGCTCGCTCGAAGAACTGTAGCAGCGTGTCGCGTCGGAAACGAACCTTCTGGACTGGCACGCCATCGCTTCCGAGGCCGACGACGTGGAATATATTCTTGCCGATATCAATTCCATAAACAGCCGCAGGGCGCGGCACATTGCGTTTCGGCATTGCAACCTCCTTTGGTTTAGCCGCCTCATGGTGCAGCAGGAGGACGAGGCGGACCATCCCATTAGTGGTGACGCCCGCAGCAGGGCGGAAAGCTGTCGCGCATCTGATGGGTCACCACGAGATGAGCGAACGGCGGGCGTGTAAAGCCATGGGCTTTTGCCGAATGACGATCCGCTACGAAACCAGACGCAGCGATGACCATGACCTTCGCGAGCGGATGTAGGCGCTGGCGCATGAGCGCCGTCGCTTTGGATATCGACGCCTTCATGTGCTGCTCAGGCGTGAGGGTCATCTTGTGAATCACAAGCGGCTCTTCCGGCTCTATCGAGAGGAGAAGCTGACAGTGCGCAAACGTGGTGGCCGGAAGCGAGCGATTGTTACACGCGCGCCGATGCTGATCCCGATGGCAGCCAATGATCGTTGGTCGCTGGACTTCGTCTCGGATCAATTGACCGATGGCCGCTGGTTCCGGATTTTGGCGGTCGTCGACGATTGCACCAGAGAATGCCTGGCACTCGTCGCCGATACCTCACTTTCCGGTCTGCGGGTTGCTCGTGAGCTGGAGCGGATCATCGAGGGGCGTGGCAAGCCGAAGATGATTGTCAGCGACAATGGCAGCGAGTTCACCAGCAACGCGATCCTGCAATGGACGGACCGGGCCAAGGTGGACTGGCACTACGCGCCGGGCAAGCCGATCCAGAACGCCTTCATCGAAAGCTTCATGTATAGACGGCCCCGCGGGCGCAAGAGGCTTTCTGCAAATTTTAGGTCATCGTACGCGTGCGTTCATGTATTCGGCCTTTGTCTGCGACCGAGACAATTGTCGCTGGCCCTGATGGAGTACGCGGATCGAGGCCTCATCAACGGGTCGCGCTTGAATGCAGCGCCTAAAGCTCTCCGGGTTTACTCGATCCTCAGCTCCGCTGGATGACCATCTTTTGCTTCTGCAACGCCGCTACTGCCGCGAATATAACAACCCAAAACCGCCGGAGCGAACTCAAAACTGGATAAAACTTGGGGGCAAGGTCATGGTGAAAGGGCGTATCGTCCGGGTTCAGGCGGTGAGACAGTCATGTCAACTTTGTGCGACAGTGATTGCGAGCTTGAGCAGACTCGAAAATTGACTCGAAATTCCTGGGGAGAACCGGCGCGCTCAAATGCGGGAAAACGCATCGTAAGGGAGCCGCTTCCCAACCGATTTCAGCCCCTTTCAGGGCATTTTGAGACCGTCGAAAGGTGATTCAGTGCCGTTTCGAGCAGCACCAAAAGGTTGTTTTTTCAAGCCTTCGGACGACACCGCTTCTCGCGAGCGATATTGAAAAATCGTGCGGAAACAAAGGCTAACTTAACTCCAATTTCCTGCAGCAGCAAGCCCGCTTCGACGACTTCGTCGAGGAGTTCAACAGCGAGCGGCCCCACCAGGCGCTCAACATGGCCTACCCGGCAGAGCGCTACGACGCGTCACCGCGCGCCTACCGC
>NZ_JBBNAM010000160.1:0-27102 GCF_037994425.1 Phyllobacterium sp. | reverse complement strand
TCATGACGGACTGGTTGAGGCGGTGCAGGTCATTTGCGACCATGCGAATGACAGCCTGCTGGTCTGCATTCATGGCCGATGATTGCTCCTCGGCCCGTTCCTTTACGCGTGTCTGCGGTGCCATGATTTTCTCCTTGTTTGGCGTTGCAGCGACGATCTCCTGATCGCCGGAATGGCGAGGCGGCAGATGTGGGCCAGGCCGCCTCGCTGATTTTTATTCGGCCGCCGGACGGAATTGCGCCGTTTCGGTCGATTCTTTCATGGCCGTTGTCGAGGACTGGCCGCCAGTAATCGCCAGCGATACCGCGTCGAAATAGCCGGTTCCGACCTCGCGCTGGTGCTTGGTGGCGGTGTATCCATTGGCCTCGGCGGCAAATTCCGCTTCCTGCAGCTCCGAATAGGCCGACATCTGCCGGTCCTTGTAGCCGCGGGCGAGTTCGAACATGCCAAAGTTGAGCTGATGGAACCCGGCCAGCGTGATGAACTGGAACTTGTAACCCATTGCACCGAGTTCGCGTTGGAACTTCGCGATTGTCGCCTCATCCAGGTGCTTCTTCCAGTTGAAGGAAGGCGAGCAGTTATAGGCGAGGAGTTTGTCCGGATGTTCCTTGCGAACACCCTCGGCGAAGCGCCTGGCCTGTTCGAGATCGGGCTTCGACGTTTCGCACCAGATGAGGTCGGCATGCCGCGCATAGGCGATAGCCCGGGCGATGCAAGGTTCAAGGCCGTTCTTCACCTGATAGAAGCCCTCGGCAGTGCGCCCCGCATCGTAGTCCACGAACGGGCGATCACGCTCGTCGATGTCGGATGTGAGAAGCTTGGCGGCTTCCGCATCCGTGCGCGCGATGACCAGCGTCGGCGTTCCCATGACGTCGGCGGCGAGCCGCGCAGCATTGAGGTTGCGAATGTGCGCTGCCGTCGGGATCAGAACCTTGCCACCGAGATGGCCGCATTTCTTTTCCGATGCGAGCTGGTCCTCGTAGTGGACGCCCGCAGCGCCGGCCTCGATGAACGCCTTCATGATTTCGAATGCATTGAGCGGTCCGCCGAAACCAGCTTCTGCGTCAGCGATGATCGGCGCAAACCAGGTCTCAACCGAAAGGCCCTTGCCCTCAGCCGTCTCGATCTGATCGGCGCGCTGGAGCGTCTTGTTTATGCGCTTGGCCAGTTCCGGCGCTGCATTGGCCGGGTAGAGCGACTGGTCAGGATACATGGCTGAAGCTGTGTTTGCATCGGCAGCAACCTGCCATCCGGAAAGATAAATTGCCTTGAGGCCCGCGCGAACCATCTGCATTGCCTGATTGCCCGAGAGAGCGCCCAGCGCATTGACGAAACCATCTTCATGAATGAGCTTCCAGAGCCGGTTGGCACCGTTTTCAGCGAGAGTATACTTGATCTGAACCGAGCCTCTGAGGCGCAGGACATCGTCAGGCGTATAGGGGCGTTCGATACCATCATAGCGGTCCTCCGGAGCGTTTGGTACAAGGTTGTAAAAATCGGTCATTCTCATCTCCACAAAGAGTTTGCGTCCCGCAGCCCGATGTTCTTACGACTACGTTGATATGACTAAATTTACATTGCGGCGCGGTATGGTCCAGATATTTCGAGGTTTTCGGCAGTTATTTCGAGTTAGCCTGTGGCGAGATTGACAAGTCGCAATTGTAAAGTTGTAAATCTTGTAATAGAGTCTGACCGTGTAAATATTTGTCAATGAGCGGTTATGATGCATGGCTGAGGGCAAGATATTCGCAGGTCCCCGTATCAGGCGCATCCGCAATGAGCGGGGCCTGACGCAGACGTCCATGGCCGAGGCGCTCGGCATTTCTCCGTCCTACCTAAATTTGATTGAGCGCAACCAGCGCCCGTTGACGGTACAACTCCTCCTCAAGCTCTCGTCCACCTACAAGATCGAGCTCGATACGCTACAGATGGAGACGGGCTCCTCCATGGCGGCACTGAAGGAGGTGTTCTCCGATCCCTTGCTCAACGGCGAATTGCCCGGCGACCAGGAACTCATAGAAATCAGCGATGCGGCGCCCAATGCGGCGGCCGGCGTCATCAAGCTTTATCGCGCTTACCGGGAACAGCTGGAGCGACTTACCGATCTTTCGGAGCTTCTTGCCCAGGACGGGCGCGCGCCCTCGCTATCGGCAACGCGCCTTCCCCTCAACGAGGTGCGCGAGATTCTCGAGCGGCGCGCCAACCACTTCCCGCGCATTGAAGGTGAGGTCGAAAGTTTCCTCACCCTTATCAAGCCCGGCGACGAGTTACTGGCTGCACTCAAGATTTGGCTCAAGAGCGAGCACGGAATATCGGTGCGCATCCTTCCCGTAGCAACCATGCCGAATTGGCGCCGCCGCTACGACCGGCATTCGCAGCGGCTGTTCATTTCCGAGCGGCTCTCACCTTTCGACCAGCTGCGCGAGGTGGCGATGGAAGCCGTGCTGATGCGCATGCAGGTGGTCATCGCCGCCGAAATCCAGGAGCTAAAACTGTCCTCGGACGAGGCCCGGCGCATCGCGCGCTTCGAGCTCGGGCGCTATGCAGCCCATGCACTGATGATGCCCTATCAGGCATTCCAGTCGGCCGCGACCCGCGCGCGCTATGATATCGACGTCTTGCGTTCGCGCTTCAACGTGTCTTTCGAACATGCGGCCAATCGCCTGACCACGCTTCAGAACCCGAACGGTATTGGCTTCTTCATGCTCGAAGTCGATCATGCCGGCAATCGCTTCCGCCGTGCAGGAGCCCAGGGCTTTCCGCAATCGCGCTTTGGTGGCGATTGTCCAAAGCTGCCGGTGCATTCGGCCTTTGCGCAGCCCGGACAAATCCTGGTCGAGGCGGTCGAGATGCCGGATGGCGCCGAATTCCTCACGGTCGCCCGTACGTTGGAGGGCCCGCAGGGCGCTTTCAACGAGCGTCCGCGGCGCACGGCGATCCTTGTCGGCTGCGACATCGCCTTCGCCGACGATACAGTTTACGGTAGCGCGCTCGGCAATCGCAGCATCAGCGCCGCACCGCTCGGCAAGTTTGTCGGTATGACGCAGGTCGGTCCGGCGTGTCGCCTTTGCGAGCGCGTCGCTTGCCTCTCGCGAGCCGAACCGCCGGTCACGCGCCCGCTCGGTCTCGACGAAATGGTGACGGGTCTCAGTGCGTTCGATTTCCAATGAATGCCGGAATGGCGCAAAACCGATAATAGCTGGTCGTTTTAGCAGCTTGACCGGGCGCAAAGCATTGGCATTCTCCGCGCATGAGTGCCACTGCCATACCAATGCCACCCGTTGCAGGTCCAGACCCCGTCAAGAGCTCGGCGGAGACGGCCGTTGGCTGCCTTCTCGTCGCGGGCTCGGCGATCGCCTGGAGTACCGGCGGAGCGTTTGCCGCTTTCTTGACGTGACCGACAACTGGACCGTCGTGTTCTGGCGGTCGGTCTTTGCGGCGCTGTTTCTCCTTTGCTTCATGCTGGTGCGGGACGGTCCACGCGGCACATGGCGGCTTTTCAGGACCATGGGCATAGCGGGGGTAGGCGTGGCGATTTGCTTTGCCATTGCCTCGTCCTGCTTCATCATCGCACTTTCCTACACAACCGTCGCCAATGTGCTGCTGCTGCAAGCGGGCGTTCCGCTCTTCGCCGCGCTCATTTCCTGGGTACTGTTTCGCGAACGCGTGAGCGTTGCGACCTGGATCGCCATTGGCACCGTCATTGCCGGGGTGGCAATCATGGTGTCGGATTCTCTCGATGGCGAGGTTTCGCCGATAGGCGACATGCTGGCGCTGCTGATTGCCATATCCTTCGCAACCGCAACGGTGATCACGCGCCGCAAGGCGCATCTGCGCATGACCCCCGCGGTCTTCCTCGGCGTGGTCATTGCCGCTTGTGTCGCCTCCACCATGGCTGGGCAATTCATCGTCAGTGCGCGCGATTTCGGCCTGCTTTTTGCCCTTGGCGCCATCAATCTTGGCCTCGGCCTCGCGCTTTTCGTCAGCGGCGCCCGGCTGCTCCCGTCGGCGCTTGCCGCGCTGATCGGCACTCTCGAACCTGTGCTTGGTCCGGTGTGGGTCTGGTTGCTGCACAATGAGGTGCCCGCGCCGCGCACGATCCTCGGTGGCGCCATCATCCTGATCGCTGCTCTTGCATCTCGGCTGGGAATATGGCCGTCAACGGCGCCGAACCGCCTGACGGCGCATCCACGCTCTCCGATTGCAGTGCACAAAAAAATCACGCTCCCGCAAAATTCGGCGGCCAAGTCTTCGCAACCCAGTTGACGAAGCAGTTGCAATCTAAAAAGGTAGTCACACTACGGGAACACGGCCACGTCGCGGGAATGGCGTGCCGGCAGCATGGAGACCTAAATGGGAATGAAAACTGTTCTGTTGACAGCCACGCTTGCGCTTGGCCTTGCGAGTTCGGCATGGGCCGCGGATCGCGTCGTCAACGTCTATAATTGGTCGGACTATATTGATCCTACAATCCTTGAGGACTTCACCAAGGAAACCGGCATCAAGGTCGTCTACGACACGTTCGACTCCAACGAAATTCTTGAAACGAAGCTCCTTGCGGGTGGAACGGGATACGATGTCGTCGTTCCGACTGCCAACTTCCTTCAGCGCCAGATTGCCGCCGGAGTTTTCCAGAAGCTCGACAAGTCGAAGCTGCCGAACCTTTCCAATACCTGGGACGAAATCAACCAGCGCATCGCCACCTATGATCCGGGCAATGAATATTCCGTCGACTACATGTGGGGAACGACCGGCATCGGCTACAATGCCGACAAGATGAAAGAAATTCTCGGCTCCGACGAGAAGCCGACCTGGGACGTGCTCTTCAAGCCGGAACTTGCGGCAAAGTTCAAGGATTGCGGTATTCACATTCTCGACTCGGCTTCCGATGTGATGCCGTCCGCGCTCAACTATCTCGGCCTTAATCCCGACAGCAAGGACCCCGATGAACTCGCCAAGGCGGGCGCCTTGCTCGAGTCGATCCGCCCATATGTGCGGAAGTTCCATTCGTCGGAGTACATCAACGCGCTCGCCAATGGCGATATCTGCCTTGCCCTCGGCTATTCGGGCGACATCCTGCAGGCAAAGACGCGGGCGGACGAAGCCAAGGCAGGCGTGAACGTTGCCTACACGATCCCCTCGCAAGGCGCACAGATGTGGTTCGACCTGATGGCGATCCCCGCAGACGCCCCTCATCTCGCAGAGGCACATGAATTCATCAACTATATGCTGAAGCCCGAAGTCGCCGCCAAGGCGTCAAGCTACGTTTCCTATGCCAATGGCAACAAGGCTTCGCAGGCCCTGATGGACAAGGCCGTCTTCGAAAACCCCGAGGTCTACCCGGATGAGGCGACTCTGAAGAAACTCTTCACAGTCACGCCTTATGACACCAAGATCCAGCGAATCGTCACACGGATATGGACGAAAGTGGTCACAGGCCAGTAACTCCAAAAAAACCCCGGCACACCTGCCGGGGTTTTTCGCGTTATGAACAGACACCGGGGCAAGATATGAAATCACTGGGAAGCTTTCGCCGCAAATTCGCGCCTTGGAACGATCCTGAGGCCAAGCCCTTCATCGCCATCGAGAACGTTACGAAGAAGTTTGCCGATTTCACTGCCGTCGATGACCTTTCCCTGAATATCTACAATCGAGAATTCTTCGCGCTGCTGGGCGCATCGGGCTGCGGCAAGTCCACCTTGCTGCGCATGCTCGCGGGTTTCGAAGAGCCGACCGCCGGTCGAATTATGCTTGACGGTCAGGACATGCGCGGCATCCCGCCCTACAAGCGCCCGGTCAATATGATGTTCCAATCCTACGCGCTTTTTCCGCACATGACGGTTGAAGGAAACATTGCCTTTGGCCTGAAGCAGGACGGCATGGACAAGGCCGCTATCGAAACGCGCGTTGCCGAGATGATCAAGCTCGTCAAGCTCGAGCGGTTTACCAAGCGCAAGCCGCATCAGTTGTCGGGTGGCCAGCGCCAGCGCGTCGCCCTTGCCCGTGCCGTTGCCAAGCGGCCGAAAGTACTGTTGCTCGACGAACCACTTGGCGCGCTCGACAAGAAGCTGCGCGAAGAAACGCAGTTCGAACTCATGGATCTGCAGATGAAGCTGGGCCTGACATTCGTGGTCGTGACGCACGATCAGGAAGAGGCGATGACCATGGCCGACCGCATTGCGGTCATGGACAAGGGCAAGGTCATGCAGGTGGCGACCCCGGCGGAAGTCTACGAGGCCCCGAATTCGAAATTCGTCGCCGACTTCATCGGCAATGTGAACATGTTCGAAGGCATGACCGAGAACGTGGCCAACGGCAAGATCGAAATCGCCGTCATGCCGGACAACATGCTGATCCGCACCGACGCAACGAAGAACTGCGCCGTCGGCCAGCCGGTTGGATTTGCCATCCGGCCTGAGAAAATCCGCATCAGTCGCCAGCAGCCGGCCGACGCCACGTTCAACTCCGCGTACGGAGAAATGTGGGACATCGCCTATTTCGGTGACGTGACGGTCTTTCATGTAAAACTCGACAGCGGGCGGATCATCAAGGCGGCAAGCCTCAATGCCATGCGCACAGTCGAAGATCCGTTCGGCTATGACGACAAGGTGTGGATCAATTTCGATACCGATGCAGGTATCGTGCTTACCGCTTGAGAAGGGGCGATGTCATGCAAAGACTGATATCGTCAATCGCAAGCCGGCTTGTCATCGTCGTGCCCTATCTGTGGCTGCTGGTTTTCTTTCTTATTCCATTCTTTATCGTGTTCAAGATTTCGCTGTCGCAAGTGGAGATGGCGATCCCCCCCTATTCTCCGGTATTCAATCTTTCGGCTGGCTGGACGGCACTCAAGGACAGCGTCGCGCAGTTCTCATGGGACAACTACATATGGCTCACCCAGGATCCGCTCTATTACAGAGCGTATCTTTCCAGCCTCTTCATCGCGGCCGTCTCGACCGTTTTGACGCTTATAGTCGGCTACCCTATCGCCTACGGCATGGCGCGCGCGCCCGCAACTGTAAGGCCCACACTGCTCATGCTGGTGATCCTGCCATTCTGGACGAGTTTCCTTATTCGCGTCTATGCTTGGATCGGTATCCTCAAGCCCGAGGGTCTTCTCAACCAGTTCCTGATGTGGGCGCACGTCATCGATACGCCGCTGACCATTCTCAACACCAATACCGCGGTCTTCATCGGGATCGTCTATTCCTATCTGCCGTTCCTCGTACTGCCGATCTACTCGGCCCTCGAGAAGATGGACTATTCCCTGGTTGAGGCCGCCGAGGATCTCGGTTGCCCGCCAATTGTGGCCTTCTGGAAAATCACCTTCCCCCTATCGCTCCCCGGTGTCGTTGCAGGGTGTTTCCTCGTCTTCATCCCCGCCGTGGGCGAGTTCGTCATCCCCGATCTTCTCGGCGGATCGCAGACGCTCATGATCGGCAAGACGCTGTGGAACGAATTTTTCTCCAACCGCGACTGGCCGGTTTCGTCGGCTGTCGCCGTTATATTGCTGCTCCTCCTCGTAATCCCGATCGTTCTCTTCCAACGTGCGGAAGCGCGGGCGCAGGAAAGCGAGAAATGAGGCAAAAGACATGAACACGACCTGGTCCCGCTTCAATATCGCTTCACTCGTCGTCGGCTTCGCCTTCCTCTATCTGCCGATCGTCCTCCTCGTCATCTATTCCTTCAACGAGTCGCGGCTCGTCACGGTTTGGGCCGGCTTTTCGACTAAATGGTATGTCTCGCTGTTCCACAACCAAAGCTTCATCGATGCGGCGTGGGTGACGATCCGTGTGGGCCTGCTTTCGGCAACCGTTGCCACGATTCTCGGAACGCTCGGCGCGCTGGCCATGACCCGCTATACGCGGTTTCGCGGACGCCTGCTGTTCTCCGGCATGATCTATGCACCGCTGGTCATGCCGGAAGTCATTACGGGCCTTTCCATGCTTTTGCTCTTCGTCGCCGTTGGCATGGATCGTGGCATATGGACGATCACTCTCGCGCACATCACTTTTTCAATGTGCTTCGTCGCTGTGGTCGTGCAGTCGCGCCTGGTGACTTTCGATCGTTCCTTGGAAGAAGCGGCGATGGATCTTGGTGCAACGCCGGTGACGACTTTCTTCAAGGTCACACTGCCGGTCATCTTGCCGGCCGTCGTGTCCGGCTGGATGCTGGCCTTCACCCTGTCACTTGATGACCTCGTGATCTCGAGCTTCACCTCGGGGCCAGGCGCCACGACGTTGCCGATGCGCATTTATTCGCAGGTTCGGCTTGGTGTAACGCCTGAGATCAATGCCGCCTGCACGATCCTCATCGCTATCGTAACAATTGGCGTCCTCATCGCCTCGATCGCCAACAAGCAGCGAGAGGTGCAGCGGGCGCGCGACGAACAGGCGGCTGCGCGCAATTAGTCAGTCAATACGCCATCGCGTTTGGTCGGCACGGGGCGTACCGCAACTCCATAAGTTCGATGCGGTTGCCGAACGGATCGTTAACAAAGATGCGCTCGACTCCATCCAGTGGCAGGTCAGTGGTCACGTTGATCCCAGCGCTTTCCAGTCTTGCCTGAACCGGCGCCAGGTTATCGACAACGAAAGCTGGATGAGCTTTGCCGGCCGGAGTGAAGTTGGGGTCGACGCCTAGATGGACTTTGACGGTGCCAGCCTCGAACCAGCAGCCGCCGCGTGAGGCGAGTTGCGCAGGTTTCGATACTTCGCGAAGCTCAAGGAGCCCCTCATAGAAGAGGCGTGCAGCCTCTTCGCCATTGGCTGGCATCGCCAGTTGAACATGATCGATGCCGATTATCGCCATTCATTTTCCTGTCAGTTCTGCGGTGAAATGATGGGCGAAATGAAAGGATTGTCCCACGATCCGCCGATGAAGAACCGCGTGTGGTTGACCATGGGCTCCGGCGCTGGTGCTGCCTGTTCCGCCCCTTCAGCCGGCTTCGGCGCAGGAACGGGCGCGGCGTAGTCGCCGGTGAGCGCAAGGCTCTTGCCCGCGAGCGTCACGATCCCGGCGAAGTTCAGCGTGCCGGACTTGTTTTGCATTTGTGCCGTGTCGATGGCGGCGACGCCATCCATGATGTTCGCCTTGATCTCCAGGCGGTCAAACGCCAGCCAGGCACTGGTCTGTTCGTTGAGGCTGAAAAAGCGATCGGTCTTGGCCTTGCTGAGAAGGCTGTTGAAATCGAGACTGCGGATCTGACCGGCGCCGAAACGCATGCTCAATGTACCCTTGGCGTTTGCGAGCGCCGACGACCAGCGCGATATCGGCCCCTTCAGCACGAGCGATATCGTCCCCTTGCCGAGTTCGAAGCGATCGCCCAGGCTGAGTAACGAGGCGATGGAGGCGCTGTTGACGTCGGTCCCGTTGAGGCGCAATTCGCCGAGGGCTGCCCCGTCGCCCTCATCTGCAAGCTGAAAACTCGCCGCAACCGAACCATCGAAGGCGGAGGCCTCGCCGATGTCGAAAATCGCCCGGCCATTGCGGATTTGGGCCGTTGCCGCAACCTTGGCGAGATCGACCGATCCAAGCGTTGCCTTCTGCGCGGAGACGCGCAGGTCGAGATTGAGCTTTTTCAGAAATGCCGTATCGATCACTGCATTGGAGTTCTCAGGGCTGTCCGGCAGCGGCATGAAGCCGGCAAATACGGAACGAAGATCAAGTGTCTCGAAAGCCAGCGTCCCCGTGACACTGGGAGTTCCGTCATCGAGCACGACTTCGATGACACCCTTAGCCGGATTGTCGTTGAGCGTCGCTGTCAGGCCGTCCAACTTCATACGAGAAGCGGAACCTGAAACGGATGCATCGAGTGCGAAGCTGCCGACGGGCGCACCCGGTATCGCCACCATTCTCGACCATTCGAGTGTACGGCGCAAAGAGGGCGAGGTGAGCGACAATGTGCCTTCGAAGAACTGGTCCTTCGATATGTTGGCCGATCCGTTGAAGGAGAGCGTCAGCGGTGTCGAACTCAGATTCATCTGCAACGGACTGGTGCCACCGGCGAGGAGAAGCAGAGCCTTGGTGGCAGAACTGTCGATTTCGGTTTCCTCGTCATGCCAGATGGCGGTGCCGCGGAAACTTGCCACGCCCGATGTCTGCGGCCAATCGAAGACACCGCTGATGCTCGATATCTGTTCCTCGACACCATTGATCGGCCGCTTGAAGGTAACCATTGCGTCTTCGAGACGAACGCGCCCGAACGGTTGCGACGAGACCGAGCTCATGTCCGGCTTGGCGGGGTTCGCCTCAACGGCGGAACGCGCCTCGCGAACAACATCGCCGATGCGCCCATCGCTCTTCGCGAGGGCCTCGCCAATCTCTGAGAGGCTCTTTATTGGCTCATCGATGACAAAGCGCGGCCTGACGATCTTGGTTTCGGTAAACTCGATATTCCCCATCAGCGCTGAAAGCAAAGACAGGTCGACTTCGATGCGCTCAGCCTCCATGAAGGCCGCGCCGCCACGCTGCCAGGGATTGCGAATGGTGATATCGCCGAGCGACGCGCTGAACATGGGGAAGAATGAGATTTGCGGCGACTGACGCGACTCGACGCTATAGCCCGTCCAGTTGCTGATCTCCTGTATCAATCGGGCCCGGATGAGTTCGGTGCTTACCAGGTAGGGCAGTGCCACAAGAACACCACCGGCAACGAGAGCCATCACCACGAGCGTTGCGAGAAGGTTCCTTGGCCTGTACCAGGACATGAGCGTTTCCGATATTCGCTTTCGCAGGTGCCGAACCCGCAAAACTTTTATACTTAACGACGGTTTAGCGATCATGCATGGCAATTCAAGCCGGTTCAGACCTTTTCGCGTCAAATTGTTGCATATTGTAATAATCGCGTGCGTTCGGGCAACCGCGTGATGCCCTTCGCGGCCATGGCACGGTCAACAACGATCGCTGACTGGGCGCTATTCTGCCAATACCCGCGTGGACGGGAACGTTATTTCGACCATGGTGCCGCGCCCGGGCGTCGAGTCGATGTTGAAGCTGGCGCGGTTTGCCTCTGCCATGGCCTTGGTCAGAGGAAGCCCGAGCCCGGTGCCGTCGGTGCGCGCATGGCGCGGGGTCGTGATCTGCTTGTAGGGTCGTAGCGCCTGCTCGACCTCCTGCCGGGTCATGCCGATGCCGGTGTCACGGACGCGCAGAAGCACGTCGCCGCTCGCCTCGTAGCTCGTCGAAACAATGACCTGACCGCCCGGTCCGGTAAAGCGGATGGCGTTCGACAGCAGGTTCAGCGCGATCTGCGTGATCGAACGATGATCGGCCACGATATCCGGCAGGCGCGATGTCAGGCTCGACCTGATGATGACACGCTCGCGGTTGGCCTGCGGCTGCATGATGGCAACGGCCTCCGTCAGCGCATCGTTGAGCGATACGGCCTCGAAGTCCATTTCGACTGCGCCCGCCTCGATCTTGGAAATATCCAAAAGATCATTGACGAGAGAAAGCACGTGATTGCCGGACCGGCTGATATCATTGAGGTAGTCGCGGTAGCGCTCGCTGCCGATCGGCCCGAATTTTTCGTCCGCCATGAGTTCAGAAAAACCGATGATCGCGTTGAGCGGCGTGCGGATTTCGTGGCTTATGCGGGCAAGAAACTCGCTCTTCTGGCTCGATGTGCGTTCTGCCTCGCGCTTGGCGCTGACGAGTTCCTCTTCGGCTCGCTTCCAATGAGTGATGTCGCGAAGCACGGCACAATAGCCCTTTGAGACATCGAGCTTGCCGATGGTCATGAACAGCGGAATGAAGCGACCCTGGCTCTCACGGCCTATGACCTCGCGACCATCGTTGAGAAGGCTTGCGACGCCATTCTCCGACAGGCTATTGAGGTAATCCATAGCGGCCCTCTGGCTTTCTATCGCAAAGAGCAGGGAGAACGGCTTTCCTGCCACATCCTCCGGTTCGTAGCCGAAGAGCGCGGCGGCTGAATGGTTGATCGAGCGGATCGAACCCGCGGCGTCGAGCAGGACGACACCATCAGTGGCGGTGTCGAGGATTGCGTTCAGTTCATCGATGCGTGTTTGAAGGTCAAGCTTTTCATTCTCCTCAATGCCGCCAGCGGCAGCCGCTGGCTGCGGCGACAGCGCGAGGAGCAGCGCGCGCTCCCCGTCATCGTCCCATCGCACAGCCTGGAGGTGCGCTGCCATGCGCAACGTCGAACCGTCGTTGTGGCGTAGGTTCGTGCCTGCCTCATCACCGTCGTCGCCCTGTTCAGGCAAGTCGGCAAAGAGTGCCCCAAGACCGCCGGCATCATTGATTGTCTCCGCGCGGTCATAGCCAAGCGTAGCGAGTAGCGCTGGATTGGCATAGAGAATCTGGCCGTTGCGGTGGATCAGGACGGGAAGGGGCAGGGCCGTCAAAATGGACGTATCGATGCCCTTGCGGGCTTGTTCGCGAATGCGCTCGGCAAATGCGCCGGGGTGGCTCTGGACTTCAACCGAATCATCGCCCCGCGACGAGATGGCAAATCCCGGCCCGACAAGTTCGGCGTCGGGCACCATATCGGCAGCGGCAAAAGGCTGATCCCGCTCCGACGCCCTATCAACGGGGCGGGATGGCGGCGCGTCTGCAGCGTCGTTCTGGCCAGGAGCGAGCACTTCGCGGCGCAGCCGTTCGGCAATCTCCCGGAATGCATTGCGCTCGGCGTCATTGAGACGACCTTCGTCCCGGGGCTGCCGCTGCGTCTTGAGAGAAATGACATTGTCGGCCGCAGTCGCAAGTGCCGGCTTCTCACCACCGAATGCATCGCTGGGGTCGGGCGTCTCGGGCAATATTTCGTTCGCCGGGGCGGCCTTTGCGCCAAGCGCCAAGCCGGTCGAATTTGGATCAACGACAGTATCGCTCATTCGGGCGACGCCAAAGCCGCGGAAACCCATGAAGGTTCGATCGCGGGAATAGATCGGAAGCGCTGCAAGCTCGATCGGAGCGCGAAGTTCCGTCCCCTCGATCGGCCAGAGCACCGTACGGCCGGACCAGGTATCACGGCGTTCGAGTAGCGATGCGATCTCCTCGCTACCGGCAAAGCCATAGTCGGAAGCCACGTCGCGGAACGACCGCCCGATTATGGCGGCAGAGGCAGGGCCGACCGCTTTTGCAAGTTCGGGCGAGATTTCACTGAAGCGCGCGTCGGCGTCGACTTTCCAGACAAAGCGAACCGGCACCTCCGATGAAGCGTAGCGGAATGGCCGCACCAGGTCGGGATCGACAGGCCCCTGATCGCGTGCGTCCCGAGTTGTATTTGCCGCCGCTTGATTGAAGGCGAGGGCGGCGGGTTGCGAATTATTTTGGCCCGGGCCCGCATCCTTCTCGGGCGATAATTCAGGCGAGGCCGATCGACGCTGTTCGATCGGCTGGTTCCCTTCAGGGATCGATCCGGCGCTCGTCTCGACGGCAAAGAGCAGGTGCTGGGCGGGACTATCGGTCAGTCGCGCAATCCCGGTTGGCACAGTGCCGTTTGCCGTCTGGACAGGGCGCTTCACAAGACGATTGCGTTCATGGCGCACATCGCGCACGAGCTCGCCGAGCACCCTGTCGCTGAGGCCGAGCCTGCCGAAATGTTCGGAAGCGGCCATGACCTTGCCCGTGGGATCGAGCATGGCGGCGTGCGTGGCTTGGTCGCCGAAACCCTTAATCGCGCGGGCGGCGATCTGCTGGTCGGAACCTCTTCGCTCGCCGTCGGCGATAGTCAGCAGAATAGCCCGCTCACCGCCCGGCAAGGCGATGTCGCTCGCCTGAAAAGTGAGTATGCGGCTGGCAAGTCCGTATGCGACTCGCAGGGACACGATACGGCCATGGCCAATGGCCGGAAAGCCGTCGAGCGCCATCAGCTGGCGCCGTGCGCGCACATCGAATACCTGGTCGCTGCCAAGGATGTCATCGATGGAGCCATAGCCCAGCATCGCGGCGCCTCGCCCATTCGCCCATATGATCGACCCGAGGTCAGGCGCGACGACCACCAGCGCATCGCCATTGGCAAAGTGCTCGCGAATATCGTCGAGAACTGCAATATCGATGAAAGGATAAGTACCAGACACCATATTTCGACCAGCTACTCCCAGGGCGGACGTTCGCATTCATGCGGCCGTCTTAATACTTCGTTAATAATGATCCGGCCGCCGTCCGTCCACTCGCAGCCCCTTATCTTACATGTCTTTCTCTTGGTTTAGTTAACTTCGGACGGGGGGTGTCGGCCGTCCACATAATAATTTCGATTGAGAAAACAGGCGCTTGATTGTGCGTTGCAAAAGAAATGTTGCATTGCACAAAAAAATCCCTTATATGGGGTTCATCAAATCAGTTGCAGACGGAAGAACCATCTGCACCAAGGAAGGATCCACTGTAATGAGCAAGACCACCAAACAGACTGCTGATGCGTTTTCGATCCCTGCTTTCGATGCCACCGCTGTAACCGACCAGGTTCGCGAATTCACCGAGAAGGGCGTTGCCCAGTCCAAGGAAGCTTATGCCAAGATCAAGGATCAGGCTGAAGCTGCTCAGAAGACGCTCGAAACCACCTTCGAAACGGCACAGTCCAACACTGCCGCTCTTTCGCTGAAGGCATTGGCTGCCCTGCGCGCCAACACCGAAGCCAGCTTCGCTCATATCGAAGCGCTGATCGGCGTGAAGTCCTTTGGTGAAGTGATCGAACTGCAGAGTGCATTCGTTCGCAAGCAGGCAGAAGCCCTCACCGGCCAGGCCAAGGAATTCCAGGCTGTCGCCACCAAAGCCGCTGAAGAAATCGCAGCACCGGTCAAGACGGCTGTCGAGAAGGCCTTCAAGGACGTCAAGGTCGCCTAATAGGCCACTGACAACCAAATAGCTCTGACGGCACTCCTCCTCCCAGCCGTCGGAGAAGCGAGACCCGGTCCCTCCCTCCCTCCGGGATCTCGCAAGAATGGGAAAAGGCCGGATTCATCCCCGGCCTTTTCTTTTTTCTGTTAGTTTTTGCCTTTGTTGCATCGAGCGCTTGCAAAAAGCGATAATCCTCCGTATGTGACGCCTGTCAAAATCGTGACGGTACGCGGTCGTAGCTCAGTTGGTTAGAGCGCAGGATTGTGGCTCCTGAGGTCGGTGGTTCGAGCCCACCCGACCGTACCATTTCCCCCATCGGAATCATTTTCTCCTTACGGAACGCCGCCTCGGCATTTGCGGTTGCGACCCTGGTCGCTCAGCATGAGCTGGACAATGTCGTACCCTGTCCGGTCGTGCATGCGTCGCCATCGTGGCCCCGGCCCTTACCGCTGTTTCCGCCACCACCTTTGCCTCCGCCGCCTTTGCCGCCGCCGCCTTTGCCGCCGCCACTGCTACCGCCACTGCTACCGCCGCCGCTACCGCCTCCTTTACCGCCTCCGCCACCTCCGCCTCCACCTCCGCCTCCGCCGCCACCTTTTGCCGCAGTAACCTCAACGGCGGCTGCGCATGTCAGGAGTGCGGCTGCGACGATAAATGCCCGGCGCGACAGTGATTGAGTGTTGGATTTCTTCCCCATGATCCCCTCCAAATTCCGGGTGTGTTCCGGTGGAAGCCTGTCCCTCTAGACTCCTGGCAGAAGTGTCACCCCAGCAACGTCATTATGACCCGCATTTTCAGGAAAGCATGTTGCTCAATCGGGCTACACCTATGGGGCAAAACGCTTGCGCGTCGAAATGTTTGCGGGTTCTGGTGTTTCGTGCCAATGAAAGCGCCATGCGTATATTGCTCGTAGAAGACACGCGCGATGTGGGGGAAGCCATATGCAAGCGTTTCGAGGCGACCGGCCATGCCGTCGATTGGGAAACCAATGGGCGCGACGCTGCGGAAATCATCGACTTCACCGATTATGCGCTTGTCATACTCGACGTCTTGCTGCCTGGCATGAACGGGTTTGAAATTCTGAAGCACATTCGCAAATCCGGCAATGCGGTGCCGGTTCTCGTGCTTACGGCACGCTCTGAAATTGATGATCGGGTGGGCGCGCTCGATCTCGGTGCAGACGATTATCTGGTCAAGCCTTTCGACTTCCGGGAACTCGAAGCGCGGGCGCGCGTCTTGATGCGTAGGCGCACCGGCGGTGAAGCAACCAATCTCATCAAATGCGGCGATATCGCTGTCGACCGCGCCGCGCGTTCGGTGCATGTCGGAAAGCGCGAAGTTCAGCTCAAGCGCCGCGAATTGACGCTGCTCGAGGTACTGGTAGCGCGCCCTGGCCGCGTCTTCAGCAAGGACGAACTGCTCGATCAGATATTTGGATTCGATGAAGCCGCTAACGCCAATGCGATCGAGCTTTATGTTGGTCGGCTGCGCAAGAAGCTCGAAGGGGCCAAAGCGCGTATCGTGACGGTGCGGGGCCTCGGCTATCAATTGGTTTCCGACGATGCGCCGTGAACGATCGCTCTTCGCCCGGCTTGCCCGCCGTATCTCCGTTGTCCTCGGCATCGGCGCCGCCCTGCTTGTCACCGCCGCCTGGTACTATGCCGAAACCGCTGCCAACAAGGCCTATGACAGGCTGCTCGTCGGTGCAGCGCTGCAGATGGCCGAAAGTCTCGCCGTCGAAGATGGAATTCTGACCGTGCGCCTGCCGACATCGGCGTTTGAACTTCTCGGATTGGCTGAGCGCGACCGTATCTTCTATCGCGTCATCAATACGAATGGTCAGACGCTTACAGGCTATGACGACCTGGAAAGCCCCATTCCGCTCGACCGCATTGATGACGTTTCGAATGCGGAAGAAGGTTTTTACAAGGGAGAGCACGTTCGTATCGCCAGTGCAAAACGCGTGCTTGCGGATCCCGCGGTCTCGGGCGAGGCCTATGTCATCGTTGCGCAAACCAACGAAGCGCGCTCGGCGCTCACGCGGGAATTGACCTTGCGGGCCACTATCCTCGTCCTCATCATGATCCTGCTCGCCTTTGCCGGCGCGATGCTGGCCATTCGCTATGCCTTGCAACCCGTTGAGCGCCTCGGCACTGCGGTGCGCCGCCGCGATCCGCATGACCTCACGCCGGTTTCCGTTGACGTACCGCGCGAACTCGACCCCTTCGTTGGTTCGATCAATCATTTCATGGGACGCCTCAACGAACGTGTCGACCTGCTGCAGCGCTTCATCGCCGATGCGGCTCATCAGATTCGCACGCCGCTGACGGCGCTTTCGGCGCAGATCGATCTCCTCGGCGGCGACAAGCTCGATAAGGCGGGTCGCCAGCACTATGAACGCGTACAGGAGCGAGCCGGGGAATTGGCGCGGCTCACCAATCAGTTGTTGAGCCACGCCATGGTCATTCATCGGGCGGATTCCGTGCAACTGGAGCCCATCAGCCTTGTCGACGTGGCACGCCGCGCCTATCGCGCCGCTATTCCGATTACGGTCGATCCCGACATCGTCATCTCCTTCGAGGCGCCGGACGAGCGGCCTTTCGTCCTTGGTGACGCGGTGAGCCTGCGCGAGGCGATCGTTAACGTCATCGACAATGCGCTACGGCATGGCGCAAGGCAGCGGCTCGAAGTGCGCGTCAGGGCGAATGATAACGAGGCCTTCGTCGAAGTGGAGGACGACGGGCCTGGCATACCGCCGGAAGGCTGGGAGAAGGCGACACAGCGTTTCGCCACGTCCAAGTCGCATGAGGGAAGCTCTGGACTTGGCTTTGCCATCGCGCTGGAAGTAGCCAATGCCCATGGGGGCTCGCTGAAGTTCCGAGCCCGCGACGAAAGGGGATTTACCGTGATTCTTGCCCTTCCACTCTACAAAGTAGGCGCCACGTGATCAGGTTCATCGTCGCCACGCTGCTTTTCGTGCTTGGCTTCCTGCGCGCCGAGGCCGCTGAAAACAACACGACGGTATTTCCCGCCAGCGGAACCGAAACCGGCCGATTGACGATCAACTCGACAACTGATCTTGCGGCGATGAAACCGCTGATCGAGGCTTTTCAGAAATCATCGCCGGGCATCGCCATTGACTATACCGAATACCTGACGAACGAACTGAATTCGCTTGCCAGCGAGGCCTGCCGCAAGGGTGAACCGCTTGGGGACCTTCTGCTTTCCTCCTCGGTTGATCAACTGCTCAAGCTTGCCAATGACGGATGCGCGACGGCCCATACGTCCCCTGAAACGGCCAAGGTCGCCGAATGGGCCAACTGGCGCGACGAGGTTTTCGGCTTCACCTACGAACCGGCGGTTTTCGTCTACAACAATCGGCTGGTCCCGCCTCAGGAAGTGCCGCGCACGCATGTCGAACTCGCCGACCTTTTGCGCGAACGGCTCGACTATTATCGCGGCCGTGTCGGCACCTACGATATTCGTTTGTCGGGCATCGGCTATCTGCTCGCCTTCAACGATGCGCGCCAGACGACGACCGTGTTCGGCCGTCTGCTTGAGAGTATGGCGCGCGCTTCCGCAGTGGCGCGCTGCTGTACTGGCGAAATCATCGAGGAGGTCGCCAAGGGCAATCTCTATATCGGCTACAATATGCTCGGCTCCTATGCCTATGAAGCTGCCCTACGCCATCCGCAATTGCGCATCGTCGTCCCGCGCGACTACACGCTGGTGTTGAGCCGTGGTGCTCTCATTCCGAAGGGCGCCAAGGACGCCGAACTTGGTGCGCAGTTCCTTGATTTTCTGCTTTCCGAACGTGGCCAGTCGATCGCGCGCACCAATGCTTTCTATTTCACCGAAACAGGCGGGCTTCCACCCGATGTCGACGGGCCGCAAAACCTCAAAGAGTCGGGCATCGCCCAGCCGATCCGCATTGGTCCGGCGCTCCTCGCTGTGCAGGACCGGGCTCAGCGCCAGCAATTCATTGATGATTGGTCGCAATCGTTGATCGAATTGAACAGTCCTGACTGGACTCGGGAATAGTCAGAAGAGCGAACCCTGTGAACCGCTTGGCGCGGGTGGCTTTTTCACCTGAGTCGGGCGCTCGGACTTCGCCTGAAGCGGACGGTCGCTTCCGTTCGTCGCAACTGCCTGCACGTCCCCATCCTGGAAACGCAGCGTGAGGTCGTCGCCACCGGCAACGTCCATTGCCCGCTTGATTGGAGCGCCGGACGTATCAAGCACGATGGCAAATCCGCGTTCCAGAACGCTTGCGTGGGAGAGCGTGCGCATCAGGCGTTCGAGCTCGAAACTTCGCCGTTTCGCCCGGTCGAGCAAGAGATCGATCGACTGGCCGACCCGTCGGTCGAGCTGTTGCAAATGCTGACGCCCGCGTTCGGCGCGTCGTCCGGTCGATTCGATCGAAAGACGGCCCGTTCGCCTGTGGTAGAGGGCGCGCGCATCCCGCATGAAGACATCCAGCGCACGCGGCAAGCGCACGGCCAGAATCCCGGTCTCCCGCCGTTTCTCGCGCAATCTTTGTTGAAGGAGGCGCGGTGAAAGTTGCCTTGCCCGCCCATCGAAATGACCGCGCTTCTTCTGCGTGTTCGCATGCAATGCGCGGGTAAGACGCGCTGCCGTCTCGTCGAAATGCCGCCGGGGCAGGGCAAGCAATTGATCAGCAGAGGGCAGCGCCCGCGAAAGCGCACGCTGGGTTTCGCGCCGGCGGTTAAGATAGCGCGACATGCCGGCCGCAAGCCGAGCCCCCATCATGGCGATGTGCGCCTGAAGATCTGCCTTGACCGGCACAGCCATTTCGGCCGCGCCCGTCGGCGTCGGGGCGCGCACGTCTGCGACAAGGTCGATCAGCGTCCAATCTGTCTCGTGTCCGACCGCTGAAATGACGGGGATGCGCGACGCTGCGACTGCACGCACGACGGCCTCGTCGTTGAAACCCCAGAGGTCCTCAAGGCTGCCGCCCCCGCGTGCAACGATCAGGACATCGGGGCGGGGAAGGGTGTCGCTGTCCAACCTGTTGAAACCATTGATGGCGTTGGCGACCTCGGCACCGGCCGTCTCTCCCTGGACGCGTACCGGCCAGACCAGCACATGCAGCGGAAAACGGTCCGTGATCCGATGGATGATGTCGTGGATGACTGCACCTGTCGGCGAGGTCACGACGCCGATGATGCGTGGCATGAAGGGCAGCGCCCGCTTGGCTGCAGCGTCAAAAAGACCTTCGGCGCCAAGCCTGCGCTTTCGCTCGTCGAGAAGGGCCATCAGCGCGCCGGCCCCGGCCGGCTCCATCTGTTCGATGACGATCTGGTATTTGGAGGAGCCGGGATAGGTGGTCAGCTTGCCGGTGGCGATGACCTCCATGCCTTCTTCCGGCTGAAAACGCAGGCGGCTCATGGCGCTGCGCCAAATCACCGCTTCGATGCGGGCCTTGTCGTCCTTCAGCGAAAGATAGGCATGGCCGGAAGAATGCGGGCCACGATAGCCGGAAATCTCACCGCGCACGCGAACATGGCCGAAAGCATCCTCAACCGTGCGTTTCAGCGCACCGGATATTTCGGAGACGGTATATTCGGCAACATTGGAGGCAGATTCGGGCACTTCGCTCATGACCTATAACTATCGGGGTGGGAAACAAGGTCAAGTCTCGTCAAATCGCCAATAGTGCCATTGCTAGCTGAAGCGATATCGCCTTTAACTTGGGAAAAAAAGGAGTCGCCATGTCGGCAACAGCATCGGTCACCGCCAACCGACTGAAATTGCGCCACTATCTGTTGATCGGAGCGCTGATGATCGCCGCAGCGGCGGCAATTCTTTTGCTGATGGGCCGCAACCCGATCTGTACCTGCGGGACGATAAAACTGTGGGTGGGCGAGACCAACTCATCTGACAATTCGCAGCACATCGCCGATTGGTACACGCTGTCGCATGTCATTCACGGCTTTCTCTTCTACGGGCTTCTCTGGCTGGTCGCCCGAAGAATGCCGTTGGGCGCGCGCCTGTTGATCGCAATTCTGATCGAAGCCTCCTGGGAGATCTTCGAGAACACCGACATGGTCATCAATCGGTACCGCGAGGCGACCATCGCACTAGGCTACGTCGGCGACAGCGTTCTCAATTCCGTGTCCGACATCCTGTTCATGGTCATCGGTTTCTTCTTTGCCGCCCGTGCGCCCATATGGATGACTGTAATTTTGGCGATCTTCTTCGAGCTTCTCGCAGCCTGGGTCATCCGCGACAATCTCACGCTCAACGTCCTTATGCTGCTCTATCCGCTCGACGCCGTAAAAGTCTGGCAAGGCGGGATGTGATCCCTGCGCTCACCAGCCCGGTACGAGTTCGGTAGCGCGCACCTGACGCAGCCTCTGGTTCGCAAGCACCGGCGCGGCCGCCTGGGTGAGGGTGACCGGGGTTGGCATGGACAGATTGTCGAGGCTTTCGACAATGTGCTGCGCCAACGCATCGACGATGGCCGAAGGCTTGGTATGCCCGCGCATGATGCCGATGCCAAATTCCGGCAGGCGGCCAAAACCATCCGCCTCGGTTAATACGCGCATGCCCGGGCGCAGGGCGCACTCGGGAAGGATCGAGACCGCGAGACCCGCGAGCACCGCCGCCGCGAGTACGGTCGCCGACCAACTCGTAAAGAGAATGCGGTAGTCATGATCCATCCTGTCGAGTACGTCGATAGCCGCGGCACGCCAGATGCAGGTCGGCCGACCCACGGCAAGCGGCAACACCTGTTCCTCGTGGACATTGTGATGTGCGGACGTCACCCAGAGGAGTTGCTCGCTGCGCACCACTTCCGAGCGTCGCTGTTCGTCGCACTGGGTGACAAGCGCGATATCGAGCTGCCCTTTGCGGATCATTTCGTCGAGATTGACGGTCGGCTCGCAGACGACGGAGAGTTCAACCCGCGGATTGGAGCGGGAGAACCGCGCCATGATCTCCGGCAGGAAGCGGTCAGCGTAGTCGTCGGGGGTGCCGATCCGGATATGGCCCTGGAGCTGCGTATCATCAAAGGCCGCGATGGTTTCATTGTTGAGCTGGAGCATGCGCCGCGCATAGGCGAGGAGGCGTTCGCCGTCCTCGGTAAGTCGGTTGGTACGCCCGTCCCGTTCAAAGAGCGGCTTGGCTACCCGTTCCTCCAGGCGGCGCATCTGCATTGAAACTGCCGATTGCGTCTTGTTCACCTTGTCCGCTGCTTTGGTGAAGCTGCCAAGGTCGGCAATGGCAGTAAATGTCTGCAACTGGTCGAGATCAAGCGGTGCGTTCATGGTCGTGCTCCCAAGTGGCTCACCCATCATTATTATTGAACGTTTACATTAAAAACATTCGTTTGAATAATCAATTCTTATGGATCATCCTGTGCATGTTCAGGAAGCGCTGGCACGATAGAGGCCAAGCGTGGTGCGTGGGAAATGGTTCCTGCGCGGTTCAACTTTCTTGATCAGCGCCACCAAAGGAGTAACGGCGATGACGACGACGACTAGAATGACTGAAGTAACCGGTTTCACCCGCCCGATCGCAGGATTTGCATCGCAAGTGGCCAACTTTGTCACCCGTTTGATCGTCGCTCGCCGCAATCGTAAAACGATCATGAGCCTTGGCGAATGGAGTGACGAGATGCTGCACGACATCGGTGTCACCCGAGCTGATCTGCATTCGGCTATTGGTACCTCATTGCTCGATGATCCAAGCGAACGCTTGGGTGCGTTGGCTGACATTCGCAGCCGCGTCCGCGCAGCGCGCAGCATCATCTGAGGACCTGACTGGTTAGCAGGCGCCCATTCACGCCGGAATCCCCTCCCGGCGCCTCGCCTGCCTACTGCCCGGCCCACCTTGCATTTGCAACGTGGCCGGGCTTTTTCTTTTCAGCGGTTGCGATCCATGCCGCGCAGATATTGATCGAAAATGGACTCTAGTCCCTTCTGGTACTGCTCATTCGCCTGTCGGCCGGTGTCGAACATCTGACCGAGTATGTCCTTGAGTGGATTGTCGGACGTCGGCGGCGGAGCATCGGGATCGGGTTGCGCCTGACGCTGCTTCGCTTGCGGCTGCGGTTGCGGTTGCGGCTGAGCGCTGCGCTGGGCGCCGCCGAGCATCTCCTCGAAGATTTTTCCGAGGGGGTTATCTCCGAAAGGATTCTGCCCCTGGGCAGTATCCTGCGGTGCATCGTCCTGTGGCGCGCGACCACGCGGGGCCGGCGCTTGTTGTGCGCCAGGGATACCTCCCCGCATCATTTCCTCGAATATCTGGCCGAGCGGATTGTTGCCGAGCGGGTTGGCCTGTCCTTGGCCCGGGCGTTGCTGCCCGGCTCCACCACCGAACATACTCTCGAGAATCTGGCCCCAAGGATTTGCGGAGGCGTCTGGCGCGCTCTGGCGGCCCGGCGCGGGTTGTCCGCCGCCCATGGCGCTCCCGCCTTGCCGCATCATCTGTTCGATGAGATCGCCAATAACATTGCCGCCGCCGAGCCCCGAAGCCGCAAACTGGCCGGTCGATTTGTTGTAGAGGCCACCCATCATCATCGACGCAACGACGGGCAGCATCTGCTTCATTGTTTGCGCGCCAAGACCCGTCATCTGCGCCGCGTGATCGGCGACGGCGCGTGAAAGGTCTTTGGACCCAAAAAGCTGGCCGAGAATGTTGTTACCGTTGGCAACGCCCGACGAATTGAAAGCGGCCTGCGGATTGTCGAAATAGTTGGTGTGCTGGCCGGCGGAAAGCGCCTGGATGAAGGCACCAAACCCCATAGGATCGGCGGCATTGCGCTGCAGTCCCTGCGAGAAAGCCGGCATCAGCGCTTCGATGGCGGCAACGGTCTGCTGTTGGGACAGGTTGAACTGGCGGGAAAGCGCCTCGATATTCTGGCCCCCTTGTCCCTTGAGAAACATGTCTACGAGATTCATGGCGGCGATCCTCCTTCGCACTAGGCCTGAAGGGAGCTTAGCGCCGCACCAGTATTTAATTCAATGATAATTCCGGTGTTTCGCTCTTTGTGGCACCGCCACGATCCAGCTGCCCGGAAGTGGGCATCGCGCTAGCTAAAAAAACCGCGCCAAATTTCCTCGAATACGCTCGAGCGGATCGGCGTCCACTTCGCCCGGGTCGAACGACCGGTTGGTGATCGTCTCATAGGCGTGGATATAGACCTTGGTGGTCGCATCGATCACGTCTTCGGGAATTTCCGGGATGTCGTCCTTGTAGGGATCGCAGCGTTCGACCACCCAGTTGCGCACGAAGTCCTTGTCGAAGCTGACAGGCCGCTTGCCCGGGGCATAGCTGTCTGCAAACCAATAGCGGCTGGAATCCGGCGTGTGGATTTCATCGGCAAGCAGGATGTTGCCGGCGTCGTCCATGCCGAACTCGTATTTCGTGTCTGCAAGGATCAGGCCGCGGCTGGCCGCGATTTCCTGGCCGCGCGCGAAGAGCTTGAGAGCGTAACTGGAAACCGTCTCCCATTGGTCTTTCGCAAGGAGACTTTGAGAGAGGATCTCCTCCGCCGTCAGAGGCTCGTCATGTCCGCCGTCAAACGCTTTGGATGTCGGCGTGATGATCGGAGCGGGAAGCTTCTCATTGTCCTGCATTCCGTCGGGCAGGGTGAAACCGTACATGTCGCGCTTGCCGGCTTTGTAAAGCGTCAGGATCGACGTTCCCGTCGTGCCGGCAAGATAACCGCGCACGACGATCTCGACGGGAAGGATCGTCAACTTGCGACAGACAAGCACGTTCGGATCCGGATATTCGATAACATGGTTGGGGCAGATGTCGGCGGTGTGCTCGAATTGGTACCGCGCCGTCTGCGTCAGCACCTGGCCCTTCAAGGGGATTGCGGCAAGGATACGGTCGAAGGCACTTATCCTGTCCGTTGCAATGATGATGCGCCGGCCGTCGGCGAGATCGTAGTTCTCGCGAACCTTGCCCCGATAGTAGTTGGGCAACTCGGGAATATAGGCTTCCGCCAACGCTTTGAACTTTGCCATGATGTCAGAAAATCCGCTGGAAACGATATCGCCCCGCATAACACATATGCAGGACGTGGCGAGTCAAAATTGTTGGATCAGTATATTTTACCGGCCGCCGGTCACGTCGAGGAGCGAGCCGGTTACATAGGACGAAGCATCGCTCAGGAGCCAGACGATGGATTCGCCGACTTCGTCCGCCGTTCCAGGCCGGCCAAGCGGCGCCGTAACGCCGAGGCGCTGGGCACGATCCGGCTGGCCGCCGCTTGCATGGATATCCGTTTCGATCAATCCGGGCCGGACTGCGTTGACGCGAATGCCTTCAGGGCCGACCTCCTTGGAAAGACCGACGGTAAGGGCATCCATCGCGCCCTTTGAGCCGGCATAGTCGACATATTCGTTAGGCCCGCCCAGCCGCGCTGCGGCGGAAGAAAGCAGCACGATCGATCCCCCATTGCCGCCGCGCGAGCGTGCAAGGTGGCGAACAGCTTCGCGGGCGCAGAGATAGGCGCCAAGCACATTGACGTCGAAGATGCGGCGCATCCGCCCCGTATCCATGTCCATCAGCTTCGATGCGGGGGCAACGATACCTGCATTGACGACCACGCCGTCCAGTTTGCCGAGTTCAGTCGCCTGCTCGAACACAGAGAGCACATCGGCCTCGACCGAGACATCGCCCTGGATCGCCTTGGCCTTACCACCGGCTTGCACGATTGCGGCAACGACCTCCTCGGCGGCAGCTCGGTTGCCGACATAGTTCACCGCAACCGACCAGCCCTTTTGGCCGGCAAGGATTGCGACGGAACGGCCAATGCCGCGACTGGCGCCGGTGACAAGGATGGTCTTGGTCATATTCGCAATTCCCTCAATAGGCATATTCGAGGAATGCAGGTTCAACTGAACTGCCCCATACCGAGTGATACTGGGATAGCATTTGTTCGGCCGATGTCGTGCCGCGCGCAACGACCTCTTCAAGCGAGGCGAGATAGTGGGTTTCGTCGAAACCTTCGCTGTTGAGGCGCGCGCGATTTTTGAGGCCAAGGCGCGAGATGGCGAGCGCATCGGCCGCGATCTCTCGGACGGCCCGGTTGCGGAAGGTCACTTCGAGGCCCTTCGCCGGTACTTCGTCGCGCAGGGCCTGGACTTCCGGATAGGTCCAGTCATTGGTCATCGCCTCGGCGGCATTCAACGCTTCGGCATCGTAGAGCAGGCCGACCCAAAAGGCGGGAAGGGCGCAAATGCGCCGCCACGGACCACCGTCCGCGCCACGCATTTCGAGAAAGCGCTTCAGGCGCACTTCCGGGAAAAGCGTCGAAAGATGGTTGGCCCAATCACCCATGTTGGGCTCACCTTCAGGAATCTCGTCCTTGAGTGCGCCTTGCATGAACTGGCGGAACGTAACGTGTGTGCAGTCGTGATATCGGCCATGGCGCATGACAAAGTACATCGGGACGTCCAGTGCCCATTCGACGTAATCCGCAAACCCGAAATTCTCGTTGAAAACGAATGGCAGAACGCCCGAGCGGTTGTTGTCCGTGTCGCGCCAGATGTTGGAGCGCCAGGAGAGCAGACCATTGGGCTTGCCCTCGGTGAAGGGCGACATGGCGAAAAGCGCCGTGGCAATCGATTGCAGCTTCACGGAAACTTGCATCTTGCGGCGCATGTCGGTCTCGGACGCGAAGTCGAGGTTCACCTGGATCGTGCAGGTGCGGTACATCATGTTGAGACCGTCCTTGCCGACCTTCGGCATATAATTGGTCATGATGTTATAGCGCGACTTCGGCATGCGCGGCGTTTCGGCAAGGGTCCATTTTGGACTGCCGCCAAGTCCGAGGAAGCGAATACCGAGCGGTTCGGCAATTTCCCGCACCTGGGCGAGATGCGCATTGGATTCCCGGCATGTCTGGTGGATCGACAAAAGCGGCGCGCCGGAGAGTTCGAACTGTCCGCCGGGTTCGAGCGAAATCGCCCCCTGGCCAGTAGGCTCCACCAGCCCGATGATATTGCCTTCGTCGATAATCGGCTCCCAGCCGAGTTTCGATTGCATGCCTTCGAGAATCGCACGAATGCCGCGCGGGCCGTCATAGGGCACCGGGCCATTGTCTTCGGTATAAAAGGGAAACTTCTCGTGTTCCGTGCCGATGCGCCAGGCGGACTCCGGTTTTGATCCCGCGGCAAGATAGGCAGCCAATTCTTCGGTCGTCGAGATCGGTGTTTCGTCTGTCGTGTCGCGCGCCATGGACGGTGCTTCCCGCTTGGATGAAGATGGTTGCGCGTGATTGGCCGTTTTCAGGCAGGAGCGCAAGCGAATTTCTTTTATCGTCCC